>CACAZG010000004.1 GCA_902536975.1 uncultured Pelagibacteraceae bacterium | reverse complement strand
TCAGATGAAAAAGCTGGAAGATATTTTGAAGATCAACCAGATGTTACGGATGAACCTCAAGTTCATTTTATTTATCTGTTAAACAAAGATAGCGAGGATAGAGAATGGGATATCAATGGAAAAATGGAGAAAGAGTTATTAGAGGCTAATGAAAAAATGCTCGAAATGACAAAGGGTAATCAGAAGTTTAGGTATGACTTAAGGGAAGATGGCAAAATAGATATTTCTTTTGTTAGATTGGATAAACAATATAAAGGAAACTATAATATGGAATACCCTGATGCATATTTGACAAAATTAGGTTTTAATAATCCTAATAAATTGTACTTTTCATGGGTTGATGTAGGACATAGAGATGGGGGACAAGGAGCTGTTCACCATGGATATATTTTTTTAAAAAGTAAATATAACACAAACAAAAATAAACGAATTTTAATTACCTTACATGAATTAATGCATGTAAATGGATTTGCTTGGCCATGCACAAAAGGAGCTAAAAAATCACATAAGTTTGGGACAATAATTGGAGGGCCTGACGGGGGAGACAAGTATAATTTGGGCTCATCATTGTATAATCTTAAAGATCCTACTTGTCCTGATTTTAAAGATTCTGTTTTTTTAGAACCAACTTCTAGCACACCATTTAACCCTGTTTACTTAAAATGTGCAATGGCTGCAGAGGTTGGTAGAGGTATATCTCCTGATAGCAATTATAAATGGAGAGATAGATATTCTCATAAAAAACTAAAAAAAATTAAAAAGAAAAGAACTTGGTGCACATACAATTTATATAAAAATTTCAATAATTTCTAGAGATGAAAAAAATATTAATAATATTTATTTCATTAATTTTAATAATTTCAAATGCATATGCTGATAAATGCTATGATAGCGACACAACTCCAATAATTTTAGATAGTGATAATGCACCTGTAGAAGATAGTATTTGCTTTTCATCAAACTCTATACCAGGAAGAGGTAAAGGGGCAGAGCCAGTACTAATAATTATTTTGTCAGACTTTATTTTTATCTCTTGATTATTATTTTTAACTAATATTTCATCTTTTTTAATTAATGTTCCAGTCCCCTTAATGTATGTGACCTTATTTTTTTTAAATAAAAATTCCACACCTTTTGTCAATGTAGATACTGATTTTTCTTTGTTTTCCATCATTTTTTTTAAATTTAGTTTTATCTCACCTGTTTCAATACCAATATCAGCAAAATTTTTAGCTTTATGGAAATTCTCAGAGAGATTTAATAAACTTTTTGATGGTATACATCCAATATTTAAACAAGTTCCTCCTAAAGATCCCCTTGACTCAATACATGCAGTGTTTAAACCTAATTGAGCCAATCTTATAGCACAAACGTATCCTGCAGGTCCGCCACCAATTACTGTAACATCAAATTTATCAGCCATTATATATTTAAAAATAATCTTCTAGGGTCCTCAAGATTCTCCTTTACGGTTTTTAGAAAAGTAACGGACTCTTTTCCATCTATTATTCTATGATCATATGATAATGCCAAATACATTATTGGTTTAATTTTTATTTCACCATTAACATTAACTGGTCTTTCTACAATATTATGCATTCCCAAAACACCAGATTGAGGTGGGTTCAAAATAGGAGTTGATAACATTGAACCATAAACTCCACCATTACTAATTGTGAATGTTCCTCCCTGAAGATCCTCAATTGACAAATTTCCGCTATTGGCTTTTTCTGAAAATCTTTTAATTTCTTTTTCAATATCAGCAAATGACATTTCGTCCGCATTTCTCAAAACTGGTACAACCAATCCTTTATCAGTGCCAACTGCAAAACTTATATTATAATAATTTTTGTAAATAATATCTTCACCTTCAATTTCAGCATTTATTGCTGGAAATAATTTTAAGCCAACGACACAGGCTTTTACAAAGAATGACATTAATCCTAGCTTTATTCCATATCTACTTTTAAAATCTTCTTGGTTGTCCTTTCTCATCGACATTATACTAGACATATCAACTTCATTAAAAGTTGTTAACATTGCTGCGTTTTCTTGCGCTTGTTTAAGTCTTTTAGCTATAGTTTGTCTTAACCTTGTCATTTTAATTCTCTCTTCTTCACCATATTGAATTCTTCTTTGATTAGGTTGCGGATTTATTCCCATCAAACTTAAAAGGTCACCTTTTAATACTCTACCATCTCTTCCTGTACCTTTAACCTTTTCCACATCAATATTATTTTCAGCAGCAATTTTTCTCACCGCTGGTGAAAGAACAATAGGATTAACTTTTGTAGTTTGGTTTGTTTGAACTTCGTCAGTTAGTAGAAGAGGTTCTTCATTAACCTCATCTAAAAGTTCCATTGGCTCTTCTTTGCTAGTTGCAGAAATATTACCTAATTTTGGATTAGGTTTTTTCTCTATTTCTAGATTTATGACGTTTGTATTTTCTTCTTTTATAAGATCTTCAGGAACGGTTTCTACTTCTTTTTCTTGCTTAGAGGATGCTTTTTTCTCTACATTTGATTTCCCTTCAGAAACAGAACCTAGCGCTGCCCCAACTTCAACAGTATCTCCATCTTTTGAGTTAATTTCTGATAAAATTCCACTTAATGGTGATGGAACTTCTAAGTTAACCTTATCAGTCTCAAGTTCGACAATAGCTTCATCTGCTTCAACTGGATCTCCAACTTTTTTAAGCCATTTTGAAACAGTTGCTTCTGTAATACTCTCACCTAATGCAGGAACTATTATTTTTTCACTCATTATCAAAAACTTTTTTTATAATCTCTTTTTGTTCTACCATATGCCTTTTTGCATAGCCAGTTGCGGGAGATGCATCAGGATTTCTTCCTATATAAGAAATATTATTATTTTTAGCTTTAATAGTTTCTAATGTCCATTGAATATAATCTCTCACTGAAAACCATGCTCCCATATTTTTTGGTTCTTCTTGGCACCAATAAAATTTAGCATTATTGGAGTAAGGCTTAAGTTCTTTGACTAAGCTTTTTACGGGAAAAGGATATAATTGTTCTATTCTAAACAAGATCACATCATCTTTTTTAATTTTTTCTCTAGCATCTAATAAGTCAAAATAAACTTTTCCAGAACAAAGAATAACTTTTTTAATTTCTGCAGGTTTTTTTAATTTTATAAAATTTTTAGTATCTTTATTTAGTGCGTGGTCCCATAAAATTCGGTGAAATGAAGTTTGCTTATTAAAATCCTCAATACTTGAAACACAATATTTATTTCTTAAAAGTGACTTTGGTGTCATTAAAACTAAAGGTTTTCTAAAGTCACGATGAATTTGTCTTCTAAGAGCATGAAAGTAATTAGCTGGTGTTGTGCAATTCATCACTTGAAGATTATCATTAGCACACAACTGTAGAAATCTTTCTAATCTTGCAGATGAATGCTCAGGACCCTGACCTTCATATCCATGAGGTAATAACATTACTAAACCAGATGCTCGTTGCCATTTTCTTTCACCTGAAGATATAAATTGATCTATTATAACTTGTGCACCATTAGCAAAATCACCAAATTGAGCTTCCCAGATTGTTAATGTATTAGGCTCAACTAAACTATAACCATATTCAAAACCAAGAACTGCTAACTCCGATAAGAAACTATCTACAATTTCGAATTTCTTTTGATTTTTTGAAATACTATTTAAAGGTATATATCTGGTGTTATCTAATTGATTACGTAAAACTGAATGTCTTTGACTAAAAGTTCCTCTTCCAGAGTCTTGACCTACAAACCTTACTGGGAAACCCTCTTCCAACAATGAACCAAAAGCTAGTGCTTCTGCTGATGACCAATCAATATTAAAACCTTGATCAATTGTTTTTTTTCTGTTTTGAAATATTTTACTAATTGTCTTATGAACATTAATTTCATTAGGAATTATATTTATTTTATCTGAGATATTTCTCAATAAATCAGGGTCTGCACCTGTAATACCTTTTTTATCTTTCCCTTTTTTAGGCTTATAACTCGACCAAGCTCCTTCAAACCATTCTATTTTTGGCTTATAATCTTTTGCAGTTTTAAATTGATCATCTAACAAAGTTTTAAATTTATTAATTTGATTATTTAAATCATTTTCTGAGATTAAATCCTCATCTATAAGTTTTAATCCATAAATTTTTGCCGTGGAAGGATGTGACCTTATTTTTTTGTACATTAGAGGTTGAGTAAAAGAGGGCTCATCTCCCTCATTATGTCCAAATCTTCTATAACAAACTAAATCTAAAACCACGTCTCGATTGAATTTAAGCCTGAACTCTGTTGCAATTCTTGATCCATAAACTACAGCTTCTGGATCATCACCGTTAACGTGAACTATTGGCGCTTCAACCATTTTAGCAATATCTGATGGGTGAGGTGAAGATCTTGCAAATCTTGGACTAGTTGTAAATCCAATTTGGTTATTTACAATTATATGAATTGTTCCACCGGTATTATGCCCTGGTAAACCAGACATGGCAAAACATTCAGCTACTACACCCTGTCCAGCAAAAGCAGCATCTCCATGTATTAAAATTGGAATAACCTTATTTCTTTTTACATCCTTGTGAAAAAATTGTTTTGCTCTAGTTTGACCTAAGACAACTGGATTGACTGCTTCTAAATGTGAAGGATTGTCAGTAAGACTTACATGAACTACATTTCCATCAAATTCTCTATCGGAAGATGCTCCCAAATGATATTTCACATCACCGGCGCTATCTTCCTCTGTATTATTAATTTCACCAGCAAACTCGTTAAATATTCTTTTGTATGATTTTTGTAAAACGTTAGCTAAAACATTTAGTCTTCCCCTGTGGGACATGCCAATTTTAACTTCTTTAATATTTGACTGGCCACCAATTTTAATTATTTGCTCTAACGCAGGTATCAAACTTTCACCACCATCAAGACCAAATCTTTTTGATCCCACATATTTTGTGTGTAAAAATTTTTCAAAACCCTCAGCTTGTATTAATTTGTTTAAGATTGCATTTTTTCCATTTACTGTAAATTTCAATGCATTTTCATCTTTTTCAACTCTATCACGAAACCATTTTCTCTCTGTTGGATTTGAAATATGCATATATTCATAACCAATATTTCCACAATAAATTTTTCTTAATACAGAGAGAATTTCTTTTATATTAGAATATTGTTTATTTAAGACACCATCTAAGTAAATTTTTTTACTATAATCATCTTTTTTAAATCCATAATTTTCAGGATGTAGTTCGTCAAGATACTCACTTTCTCTCATTTCTAATGGATCAACTTTTGATAATAAATGACCACGCTGTCTATAAGCTCTAATCAAAGAGACTGCTTTAATAGAATTACTGTTACTTGTAACTATATCGTTTTGATCTATTTTTTTATTTTGACTTTCTAGAATTTCAATTTCATTTTCAAGTATTTTACTCTCATCAAATTTATTTTTTCTCGGACTCCAAGATGGTCCATTAACCTCTTTAACAATTGAATTAATATCATCACTAATATCAATAAAATATTTTTTCCAACTCTCAGGTAAATTTGGATCATTATTTACATACTTAACATACATTTGTTCTATAAATGCACTATTCGATTTGTTAAGAAATGAAGTTTTTTTGTATTCTAAATTTTTAGATGATGACATTTTTAAATATAATTATACACGAATAAGGTGTTATCAATTAGACAATTTATTCAATAGAGTTATTCCAATTTCAGATGGTGATTTTGCCATTGTAATACCAGATTTTTCCATAATTTTAATTTTTTCATCAGCGTTACCTTTTCCCCCTGATATTATTGCACCAGCATGACCCATTCTTCTACCAGGTGGTGCTGTAATTCCAGCTACAAATCCAACCATTGGTTTTTTAATCTTATGATTTTTTATAAATTCAGCGGCTTCTTCTTCAGCAGTTCCTCCGATTTCACCAATCATGACTATAGACTCAGTTTCTTCATCATTTAAAAACAGATCTAGACAATCAATAAAATTGGTACCATTTATTGGATCTCCACCTATTCCTATACATGTAGATTGACCGAGGCCATTTTCTGAAGTTTGGGCTACAGCTTCGTAAGTTAATGTTCCTGATCTAGAAACAATACCTACTGTTCCTTTTTTATGTATATTTCCAGGCATTATTCCAATTTTACATTCATCAGGAGTTATTATACCTGGACAGTTGGGACCTATAAGTCTTGATTTAGAGTTCGAAAGTTTTCTTTTTACTTTTAGCATGTCTAGAACTGGAATTCCCTCACTTATACATACAATCAATTCTATGGATGAATCTATTGCCTCTATAATTGCTGAAGCTGCAAACTTTGCAGGAACATAAATCATTGTTGCATTTGCACCTGTCTGATCTTTAGCTTCTTTAACAGTATTAAATACTGGTCTTTCCAAATGAATTTGACCTCCTTTTTTAGGAGTAACTCCTCCAACCAAGTTAGTTCCATACTTAATAGATTGTTCAGAATGAAAAGTTCCATGAGCGCCAGTGAAACCTTGACAAATTACTTTAGTATCTTTGTTTATTAAGACTGACATTATTTTATAGCCTCGACTATTTTTTTTGCTGCATCAGATAAATCATTTGCGGAAATAATCTCTAATCCTGAATTATCTAAAATTTCTTTTCCCTCTTTGAAATTTGTGCCTGCTAGTCTCACTACTAAAGGAACTTTAATTTTAATTTCTTTTGCTGCATCTACAACGCCTTGTGCAAGTACATCACATCTCATTATTCCTCCAAAAATATTTATTAGTATTCCTTTTACATTTTTGTCAGATAAGATAATTTTAAATGCTGCTGAAACTTTTTCTTTAGAAGCACCACCACCTACATCTAAAAAATTTGCAGGCTCTTCTCCATATAATTTAATAATATCCATGGTGGCCATTGCTAATCCAGCACCATTTACCATACATCCTATATTTCCTTCCAATTTGATGTATGCAAGATCATGTTTGCTTGCTTCAGTTTCAGTTTCTTCTTCTTCATTAAGATCTCTGAGTTTCTGAATTTCTGGATGTTTAAATAATGCATTTTCGTCAAAAGTCATCTTTGCATCCAAACATACAATTTTGTTTTTTTTGGTTAAAATGAGAGGATTTATCTCTACTAAATTTGCATCTGTATCAATGAACATTTTGTAAATTGATTTTATTAAATTGATTGCTTGTTTACTTGCATCGTTGTCTAAATCAAAAATTTTAATAATTTTGTTACAGTCTTCCTCTGAAATACTTTCATTAAAATCTACTTTAGTAGTGATTATTTTATCTGGTGATTTTTCAGCAACTTCCTCAATATTCATTCCACCCTGATCGCTGGAAATAAATGCAATTTTCGCAGAAGCTCTATCAACAAGACAAGACAGATAGAATTCTTTTTCTATTTCTGATGCAGTTTCAACATACAATCTTTTCACCTCTCTCCCTGAGGGTCCAGTTTGATGGGTAACCAATGTTTTACCAAACAATTTTTTCGCTTGCTCTTCCAAAAGAGCAATATTATCTACAATTTTTACTCCTCCAGCCTTTCCTCTGCCTCCTGCATGAATTTGAGCTTTTAATACATACTTATCGGCTTTGAGATTTTTTACTTTTTCAATTAATTCATTTACATTAAGAGCATAAACGCCTTCGGGTACAACCGCGCCATACTTTTTAAGTATTTCTTTTGCCTGGTGCTCGTGAATATTCATTTAATCTTTGTTTAAGTCAGGGTCTATTTTAGATGCTGCATCCCATAATTTTATTACTGCTTCTACTGAATTATTAAACTCTGTTTTTTCATTTTCATTAAGGTCGATTTCCTCAATTTTTTCAACACCTTCATTTCCAATGATAACAGGAACGCCTGCATATACATTATTAATTCCATACTCCCCATGTAAAAATGCTGCACACGGTAAAAGTTTTTTTTGATCTTTTAAAAATGCTTCAGCCATCTCAACTCCAGATGCTGCAGGTGCATAAAATGCTGATCCTTTTTCTAAATATTTTACAATTTCTGCTCCACCATCTCTAGTTCGCTGATTAATACTCTCTAATTTTTCCTCAGAAATCTTTCCCTCTTTCATTAACTCCATCAATGGTTGACCAGAGACTTTTGTAAATCGTGGTAGAGGTACCATTGTATCTCCATGTCCACCCATTACCATAGCATCGATTTCTTTTACAGGCACATTTAATTCTTCAGATAAAAATAGTTTAAATCTTGAACTATCCAATATACCTGCCATCCCTACAACTTTATGAACGGGGAGTCCTGAATATTTTTGAAATGCCATTACCATTACATCCAATGGATTTGTAATACAAATTACAAAGGCATTAGGCGCATTATTTTTTATTCCTTCTGCAACTTGTTTAATAATTTTTAAGTTAATTCCTAATAGATCGTCTCTACTCATTCCAGGTTTTCTAGGAACACCAGCTGTAATTATAATAACATCTGATCCTTTTATATCTTCATACTTATCTGTCCCTGAAAATTTTACATTAAATCCATCTACCGATGAAGATTGGGCTATATCTAAACCTTTTCCCTTTGCTACGCCACTTGCAACATCAAATAAAACAACTTCATCAACCAGTTCTTTTAATCCAATTAAATGAGCTAAAGTTCCTCCAATTTGACCTGCCCCTATTAAAGAAATTTTACTCATTTTATTTCATTGTTGGCATAATAAATTCAGGATTAGATCTTATTCCTGATGGCCATCTAGAAGTAATAGTTTTTAATTTAGTATAAAATTTTACACCTTCCATACCATGCGTTCCACTATCTCCAAATAATGACCTTTTCCATCCTCCAAAACTATGGAAAGCCATTGGAACTGGTATTGGAACATTTATCCCTACCATTCCAACCTGAATTTTACTTGCGAATGTTCTACCAGCATCTCCATCTCTAGTATAAATGCTAACTCCATTTCCGTATTCGTGCTCATTAATCATTTTTGTAGCCTCTTCAAATGTTTTTACCCTAACAACAGATAAAACTGGTCCAAATATTTCCTCTTTATAAATTCTCATATCAGTAGTCACATGATCAAAAAGACACCCACCAATATAAAAACCATTTTCATATCCCTGTAATTTCAAATTTCTTCCATCAAGAACAAGTTTTGCTCCCTCTTTAACTCCTAGATCTACATAGCCTTTTACTTTTTCTAAATGTTCTTTGGTTACTAAAGGGCCCATCTCAGATGATTTATCCATACCGGGTCCAATTTTTAATGCTTCAGCTTTTTTTGATAGTCTTGAGACTAACTCATCACCTATATCTCCCACCGCTACTGCTACTGACTGCGCCATACATCTCTCTCCAGCTGAACCATATGCAGCACCCATCAAACCATTTACGGCACCATCTAAATCACAATCTGGCATAACAACTAAATGATTTTTTGCTCCACCTAATGCTTGAACTCTCTTTTCATTTTTAGCTGCATTTTCATATATGTACTTAGCAATAGGAGTTGATCCAACAAAACTAACAGCTTTAATATTTTGGTTTGTTAATATAGAATCAACAACCTCTTTATCACCATTTACAACATTAAAAACACCCTCAGGAAGACCAGCTTCATGAAGAAGTTCAGCTAATTTCATCGGACATGAAGGATCTTTTTCTGATGGTTTTAAAATAAAACTATTTCCACATGCAATAGCTAATGGGAACATCCACATCGGCACCATAGCTGGAAAATTAAATGGGGTTATACCAGCTGCAACTCCTAAAGGCTGTCGCATTGAATAACTATCAACGTTTGTTCCAACATTTTCAGAAAACTCTCCTTTAAGTAAATGTGGAATTCCACATGCAAACTCAACTACTTCTAATCCTCTTATTAATGATCCTTTAGCATCCTCATAAACTTTTCCATGCTCTGAGACTATTAGTTTTGCTAGTTCGTCAAAATTTTTTTCAATAAGCTCTTTAAATTTAAACATTATTCTTGCTCTTTGCAGTGGAGGATTTAATGACCAAGTCTCAAAAGCTTTTTGTGCAATTTCCACTGCACCATCTAAATCTGATTTTGAGGCTAAAATGACCTCAGATTCTTGTTCTCCAGTAGCAGGGTTAAAGACTTTACCTTTTCTTACTGAATTGCCTGGAGTTATTTTTCCACCAACAAAATGTTTGATTAAATTCATGATTGAAATTATTTAATTAAGTAATCAAGCTGTTGCAAGCATTTTCTTTATCTCTGCAATAGCTTTTGCAGGATTTAGGCCCTTAGGGCAAGCATTTGTACAATTCAAGATAGTATGACATCTATAAAGTTTAAGTTCGTCAGCAACTTTTTTAAGTCTTTCTTTTCTGTCCTCGTCTCTACTATCAATTATCCACCTATAAGCTTGAAGTAAAACTGCAGGACCTAAATATTTTTCACCATTCCACCAATAACTTGGGCAGGATGTTGAACAGCATGCACACATTATGCACTCATATAAACCATCTAATTTTGCTCTATCCTCTTTAGTCTGAATATTTTCTTTGTCATTTATTTTTGTTGTTTTTAGCCAAGGTTCAACTGACTCGTATTGTTTGTAAAGAGTGCTTAAGTCTCCAATTAAATCTTTTAAGACTTTTAAATGTGGTAATGGATAAATATCGATATCTCCATCTAATTCAGAATGAGATTTGGTACACGCTAGACCATTTTTTCCATTCATATTCATTGCACATGACCCACATACTCCATGAGCACATGATCTTCTATATGCAATAGACGGATCAATTTCATTTTTAATTTTATTTAAAATATCTAAAACTTTAGAAGAGCAATTATCCATATCAACTTCATAAGTATCAATTCTTGGATTTTCATTTTTAGATGGATCCCATCTATAAACATTTACTTTTCTTATATTTTTTGATCCTGTTTTGTCTTTGTAATATTGACCTTTTTTTATTTTTGAATTTGACGGTAAATTAAACTGTACCATTAATATACTCTTTCCTGAGGAGGAAAATATTGTACATCATTAGTTAGTGTTGATCTATGAACTGGTCTATAATTTATTTTTGTTTTAGAGCCATTACACCATGCGAGAGTATGTTGCATATAATTTTCATCATCTCTTTTCGGAAAGTCTTCTCTTGCATGTGCTCCTCTACTTTCTTTTCTGTGATAAGCTGAGTCCATAGTAGTAATCGCTTGTCTAATTAAGTTATCGAATTCTAAAGTTTCGACTAGATCTGTATTAAATATTAATGATTTATCTTTTACAGATAAAGATTCCATGCCCTCAAAAGGTTTTCTTATTTGATCAACACCTTCCTTTAATGTCTTTTCACTTCTAAATACAGCACATTTAGACTGCATCGTTTTTTGCATTGATAGTCTAAGTTCAGATGTAGGGTTAGACCCTTGAGAGTTTCTAAGTTTATCAAATCTATCTAAACATCTATCAGTCTCACTTTTATCGATTTCGTCATGTTTCATTCCTGGTTTTACAAGTTCTGCTGCTCTTTTTGCAGCTGCTCTTCCAAAAACTACAAGATCAATTAATGAGTTTGAGCCCAATCTATTAGCACCATGAACAGATACACATGCAGCTTCTCCGATCGCCATTAAACCAGGAACAGTTTTCTCCGATCCATTAACTGTAAGAACTTCGGCCTTATAGTTTGTTGGTATTCCTCCCATGTTGTAATGCACAGTTGGAACAACTGGTATTGGCTCCTTAGTTACATCTACGTTAGCAAATAATTTAGAAGCTTCAGAAATACCTGGTAATCTTTCTTCTATAACTTTAGGGTCTAAGTGATCTATATGAAGATGAACATGATCTTGTTCTTTTCCTATACCTCTACCTTCATTTATCTCTACCGCAATTGATCTACTTACTACATCTCTTGAAGCTAAATCTTTTGCTTTTGGTGCGTAACGCTCCATAAATCTTTCACCTTTTGAATTTACTAAATAACCTCCTTCACCTCTAACACCTTCTGAAATTAAAGTTCCATGGCCGTATATGCCAGTAGGGTGAAATTGTACAAATTCCATGTCTTGTAAAGGTAAACCAGCTCTTAAAACCATCGCATTACCATCTCCAGTACAAGTATGAGCAGAAGTAGCTGAGTAATATACTTTTCCATACCCTCCTGTTGCAATAATTGTAATGTGAGATCTGAATCTGTGTATGGTTCCATCGTTAAGGTTCCAAGCAATTAAACCTTTGCATGCTCCATCTTTCATTATTAAATCTAAAGCAAAGTACTCAATAAAAAATTCTGTATTGTGCTTCAGGGCTTGACCATACAAAGTGTGAAGTATCGCATGACCTGTTCTATCAGCAGCCGCACATGTTCTCTGGACTGTCTCGTTCCCATAATTTTTTGTCATACCTCCAAAAGGTCTTTGATAGATTTTTCCATCCTCTGTTCTACTAAATGGAACTCCATACTTTTCTAATTCTAGCACCGCTGCTGGAGCCTCTTTACATAAATATTCTATTGAGTCCTGGTCTCCCAACCAGTCTGCACCTTTAACTGTATCATACATGTGCCATCGCCAGTCATCCTCACCCATATTTCCTAACGCTGCAGAAATACCTCCTTGTGCAGCAGAAGTATGACTTCTTGTGGGAAATACTTTTGACACACAGGCTGTTTTTAGACCAGCTTCACTTAGGCCAACTGCAGCTCTTAAACCTGAGCCACCAGCACCCAAGACAACTACATCATATTCATGATCGATTATTTTGTACGAACTCATAACTATAAATTAAATACTAAGATAATTATTAATAATGGAAATACTATAGCAAAGATATTTAAGGTTTTATTTGCGGCATTTTTGATATTTTTGTGTTCAATATAATCTTCAAAAACCTCGCTTATGCTTAGTGCAGAGAAAAAATATGCAAAAATCAAAAACATGCTAAATAATAATTTGGATGGCTGTGAAGATATAAATGTTAGAACCTCATAATAGCTTTTGTCATAAATAGAAGCCAAACTCATTGCAAACCATATCATTAAAGGTATTAAAATTGCTGAACTTACTTTTAAAAACAACCATTTCTTAGTTACAGATCCCATTAAATTATTAACCTTCCGAAAGCGTAAATTGAAGCTGATATAGGAAAAGAGCCAATCAAAACAATCAATCCAGATATTTTTGTAGTTTTGGGTTCAAAACCGTATCCTAAGTCCATTACCAAATGCCTTATCTCACTTAGAACTTGAAATGTGAAAGACCAGATTATTCCAATACAAATAAATTTACCGAAAAAAGAGGACAAAAAAGAACTTGTGTGTTCATAATAACCCTCACCCAATAATAATGAAGCTATCCATAAACCTATTAAGGTAATAGAAAAAAAATTTATTATACCAGTTATCCGATGTGATATTGAAACCAATGAGGAAATGTGCCAGTTATAAATCTGTATATGTGGTGATATTGGATTTTTATCTTCCATAAAAATCTTTTTCTATTAAAGCTTCAGCAATTTCAACAGCATTAAGTGCAGCACCTTTTAATAAATTATCTGATACTATCCACATATTAATTGAATTAGGTTGTGAAGAATCATCACGAATTCTTGATACGAATGTCTCAAATTTATCTTCAGCTTCAACTGGAGTAATGTACCCACCATCTTTATGTTCATCAACTACTTTACATCCTGGAGATGATGATAAAACAGTTTTTACCTCTTCTAAGTTATGTTTCTTGTTAAATTCTACATTCACACTTATAGAGTGAGATACGAGAACAGGAATTCTTACACAAGTAGATGTAATATTAATTTTATTATCTAAAATTTTTTTCACTTCATCGTGATTTTTTTGCTCCTCTTTTGTACTTCCGTTTTCAAGAAAGCTATCGATATGTGGTATTGCATTGAAAGCTATCTGCTTAGTAAAATTTTTAGACTGAACATTTTTGTTTTCCAATACTTCCTTTGTTTGAGATATTAGTTCATCCATGCCAGCTTTTCCTGCACCTGATACTGACTGGTAAGTTGAAGCAACTATTCTTTTAACATTATATAAATCGTGCAAAGGTTTAAGAGCTACAACTATTGGAATTACAGAACAATTAGCATTTGCAATAATATTTTTATTTTTAAATTTTGGTAATTCCTTTGAATTTACTTCAGGTACAATTAAAGGTATTTCAGGATCTTTTCTAAAAAATTTTGAATTATCTATAACGATTGTTTTTTCAGCAGCTATTGGCGCCCATTTTTCAGCTATTGCTGATCCAGCCGCAAAAAATGCTATTTTTACTTTTGAAAAATCAAACTCCTCTAAGTTTATTACTGTATGTTCTTTCCTTAAAAAATGTATTTTTTTTCCAGCACTATTTGGGGAAGCAACTAAATAAGCTTCGGTTACAGGAAAATTTTTTTTTTCCAAAACTTCAATTAATTTTCGACCTACGTTTCCAGTTGCACCAACTATTGCTATATTCATGATATTTAGAGTTTTATACTAAATGAAAGGCAAATCACAAACTTTTCCATCAAAATGAGTACCATTTATGTTGATTTTGAAGGATTTCGACTCCTCAAAGTGAGGTTTATTTATCATTGCAATTCCAATAACTTGGCCGAATGTTGGATTATAACATCCGGATCTTAATTCTCCAATTACTTGATTATTTTCATCAATTAAATCCATTGAACCAGTAACATTTATTTCCTTAGTATCAATTTTCACTCCCATCAATTTTTTTTTTATTCCATCTGATTTTATTTTCTTTAATTTTTCTTTACCTAAAAAATCTACGTCACTGTCAATATTAATATATTTATCAAATCCACATTCATATGGATTGTCTCCATTGTCCATGTCATTACCATGTGAAAGTAAACCACTCTCAATACGTTCAATTAAATTTGGCCCACCTGGTTTAATATTAAATTCTTTACCAATTTCAAAAAGGTGATCGTATAGTTTTAAACCTGACTCGTTGTGTTCCATATAAATTTCATAGCCACCTTGTTTAGACCATCCAGATTTTGCAATAAGATGTTTATCTCCGCCAAATTCAAAATAATCAAAGCCAAAAAATTTTAAATTTACAATTTTTTCTCCAAAAACTTTTTCCATTAATTGGAATGATTTTGGTCCTTGTACTGCCATTATGTCAACATCAGGTTCAGAAATTTTTACATCAAATTTGTTTCCAATCGCTAATCCTTTGGCAAATAGAATTACATCTGAGTCAGCTAGAGAAATCCACCATCTATTTTCATTTAGTCTTAAGACTACAGGGTCATTTATTAAACCGGCATTATCATCAATTATTGGGCAGTAGTAACATCTTCCATCTTTAGATTTTGATAAATCTCTACATGTCATTAATTGAACTAATTTTGCAGAATCTTTACCAGAAATTTCAACTTGTCTTTCAGCAGCAACATCCCAAATTTGAACATGCTCTTTCAAGTGATGATAAGCATCTTCTACAGAACCAAATGCTGCTGGCAACAACATATGATTATAAATGGTGTAAGCAGTCACACCTTGTTTCTCAATTCTAGAGGTATACGGTGTTCCCCTTAGTCTTCTTGATTTTGCTATTAAAAAGTTTTTCATTTATTTTTCCGCATTACTGTCATCTTATTCCAATTTTGTAAAGAAACTATATTAGCTAAGCTCTTTAGCTTGTTTTCTTAATTCAAACTTTTGAATTTTACCCGTTGATGTCTTTGGCAATGGAGCAAATACAACTTTCTTTGGAAGTTTAAAACCAGCAAGAGTTTCTCTACAAAAAGTAATAATTTCCTCCTCTGTGCTAGATTTCCCTTCAATCAACTCCACAAAGGCACATGGAGTTTCTCCCCATTTCTCATCAGGCTTTGCAACCACTGCTGCTAGAGATACAGCAGGATGTTTTGATATTGTATTTTCGATTTCGATAGATGAAATATTTTCTCCACCAGATATAATAATATCTTTAGACCTATCCTGAATTTTTATGTAACCACTTGGATGCGTTACAGCTAAATCTCCAGAATGAAACCATCCACCTTCCATAGATTTTTCTGTTGCCTCTTTATCTTTAAAATAACCTTTCATTACAACATTACCTCTAATCATTATTTCACCCATAGTTTTTCCGTCATGAGGTATTGGTTTCATAGTTTCTGGGTCCATGACAACAACACCCTCCGTGTTTGGATATCTTACACCTTGTCTGGCCTTGATTTCATTTTGATTGTCTTGATCTAATCCATCCCACTCGTCATTCCATGCGCATTGTAAAATATGACCATAAGTTTCCGTTAAACCATAAACATGCATTACTTCAAATCCAAGTTTTTTCATTTTTTCAAAAATTATACTTGGAGGAGGAGCACCTGCAGTTAACACGTAAACTTTTCTTTTTAATTCTTTTTGTTGATCTTTTGGTGCGTTAGCCAGCATATTTAAAACAATAGGAGCACCTCCAAAATGAGTCACTTCGTATTTATCAATCAACTCAAATATTTTTTTTACATCAATGTTTCTTAAACATATTACTCTTCCATGAATCATTGACATTGTCCAAGGATAGCACCATCCATTACAATGAAACATTGGAACTGTGTATAAAAAGTTTAATTTATTAGGCATGTTCCATGCAACAGCACTTCCGGTTGCCATTAAATATGATCCTCTATGATGATAAACTACTCCTTTTGGATTCCCTGTGGTTCCTGATGTATATCCTAAAGCAATTGCCTGCCACTCATCTTTGGGTAATTTCCAAATATAATCCTCATCACCTGTATTTAGAAAATCTTCATATTCCAGAGAACCTATTGCGTTAGAATCTTTTAAATTAGCATCTTTATCATCAATATCTATTATTTTAATTTCCTGCTTCACGTCTTCTAAAGCTTTTTTGATTACATCGTGAAATTGTCTATCTACTATTAATACTTTTGCCTCACTGTGATTTAAGATGTAGCTTATTGTCTTAGAGTCAAGTCTTGTATTAATTGCATTTATTACTGCACCAACCATTGGAATAGAATAATGTGCCTCAAAAATTTCTGGAGTGTTAAACGCTAAAACAGATACTGTGTCACCAGTTTTAATACCAATCTTATCTAGTGCACTGGCAAACTTCACACATCTTTTATAAACTTCGCTCCAAGTATATTTTCTACTCTCGTAAACTACAGCCTCATAATTTGGGTAAATGTCTTTTGCCCTCTCTAAAAACGATAAAGGCGTTAATGGAACATAATTAGCATCATTTTTATCCAAATTTGTCTCATAATGGTTCATGCTAATTAAATTTATAGTTCATAATATAATTACTTCCAGTTGTAGCAGTAATATAACTACTTTCTATTCTAGGAAGTACTCTATTGAAGAAAAAGTTTGCGGTTTGAATTTTGTCCTCATAAAAGTCTTTATTGCTGTCATATTCCTTAAAAGAAACTTCAAGCACTTTCAACCATGCATGTCCTGTAGCCACTAAACCTAAAACTTTTAAATAATCATTACATGCTCCACTAGCATCCTCTGGAGAATTTTTGATTTTTTCTTTCATCCAATCAGTAAATTTGGATAAAATATCTAAATGATAATTAAGTTGTTTTATAAATGGCTCTGCTTTTTTGTCTGTGATGTTAATCTCGTCTTTAACTAGGTTTAAATAATTTTCAATAACATCACCATTTTTATTAATTAGCTTTCTAAAAACTAAGTCAGCCGCCTGAACTGAATTTGTTCCCTCATAAATAGGTGTAATCCTATTATCTCGATAGAATTGTTCAATACCTTGATCTTTTGTAAATCCATACCCTCCATGAATTTGCATTGCTTCACTGGTTATCTCCATTGCATTGTCTGTGAAAAGTGATTTAACAACTGGTGTCATTAATGAAACGAGATCTGAAGCCTCTTGTTTTATTTTTTCATCAGAATGATTCAAACTTACTTCAATTTGCTGAGATAGCCAGAAACTCAAGGCTCTTTGTCCTTCTATCATAGATTTCATGCTTAAAAGTGATCTTCTTATATCAACATGGTCAATAATAAAATCTGCCCCATTGTTTGATTTAGAATTAAATGCCTTCCCCTGTTTTCTTTCTTTGGCATAAGTAAGAGAATTTTGGTATGCAATTTCTGAAATTCCAAGTCCCTGAATCCCAACAATTATTCGTTCTAAATTCATCATTGTAAACATAGAGTTTAGACCTTTATTTTTAGGTCCAATCATGTATCCAACAGCATCATCAAAATTTAAAACACATGTTGCAGATCCTTTAATTCCCATTTTATTTTCAATAGAGCCTGTTGAAACACCATTTCTTGGTCCAACAGTACCATCTTTATTTAAAACGAATTTGGGAACTAAAAATAAACTAATTCCTTTAGTCCCTGCCGGAGAGTCTGTTGATCGAGCTAACACCAAATGAATAATATTTTCTGTTAAATCTTGGTCACCTGAGGTTATGAAAATTTTTTGTCCACTTATCTTGTATGTTCCATCTTTTTGATCTACAGCTTTAGTTTTTAACAAACCTAAATCTGTTCCACATACTGGTTCTGTAAGACACATTGTACCACTCCATTTCCCCTCTACCATTTTAGGTAAATAAGTATTCTTTATTTCTTCATCTGCATGTCTTAGTAAACAATTATATGCCCCAATTGTTAGCTCGCTATAAAGTTTAAATGACAAGCTTGCTGATGAAAGCATTTCATCAAAAAATGTACTGACTGTTTTTGGCATTCCTTGTCCACCGTATTTTGGATCACAAGATAAAGAAATCCATCCATCTTCTATAAATTTTTGGTAAGCCTCTTTGTATCCAGGGGGTGTTCTTACAACCCCATTTTCAAGAACTGCAGGTGTTTCATCTCCACTTTTTGCAAGAGGTAAAATTAAGTTTTGAGTTATTTTAGCTGCTTCATCCAAAATATCTTTTACTAATTCTGAGTTAACTTCTTTGTATTTTTCAATCTCATTATATTTTTTATTGTTTCTCAATTTATCAAAGAGAAACATCATATCTTCTACTGGTGCATTATAAGTTGGCATAAGTATACTTTAGAATAAATGTTAAATTATTGCAATTTTGAAATTATCGCATCACCCATTACTGATGTAGATACCTCTTTCATTCCTTTGGAAATAATATCTTTAGTTCTAAGACCTTCGTCTAGAACATCTTGAACAGCTTTTTCCAAACTATCTGCTTCTTTATCAAGGTCTAAAGAATATCTCAAAGCCATAGCAAAGCTTAAAATTGTAGCAATTGGGTTCGCTATACCTTGTCCAGCTATGTCTGGTGCAGATCCATGAACTGGCTCATATAGTGATCGCATATTACCATTTTTATCTTTTGCTCCTAAAGAAGCTGAAGGTAAAAGTCCTAGAGAACCAGTAAGCATTGCTGCTTCATCAGATAACATATCACCAAAAAGGTTATCGGTAACAATCACGTCAAATTGTTTTGGATTTCTTACTAATTGCATTGCACAATTGTCAGCAAGCATATGATTCAATTCAACATCGCTATATTCTTTTTCATGAATTGATTGAACTTCTTCTTTCCATAATTGGCCAGCTTCCATTACATTTGATTTTTCACAAGAAGTAACTTTATTATTTCTTTTTCTTGCTAGATCAAATGCAACTCTAGCTACTCTCTGAATTTCACTTGAGGTGTAAACATGTGTATTTATTCCTTTTCTTTCTCCATTATCTATAGGCTTAATTCCTCTCGGTTCACCAAAATAAATTCCTCCAGTTAATTCTCTTACGAAAAGTAAGTCTAAATCTGAAACAAGCTCGGGTTTTAAACTTGATGCATCAACAAGTTGTTTAAAACATATTGCAGGTCTAAGATTTGCAAATAACTTTAATTCTTTTCTTAATTTTAAAAGTGCTCTCTCTGGTTTTTTAGAAAAGTCAAGATTATCCCACTTCGGTCCACCTACTGCACCTAAAATAACTGCTGCACTTTCTTGTGCCTTATAAAAAGCCTCGTCAGTTATTGGTGAACCATGCTTATCATAAGCAGCTCCACCAACTAGGTCTTTGTCTATTTCAAAATCTAAAGATTTTTTTGAGTTGAACCATTTAATTATTTTTTCAACCTCGGCCATTACTTCCGGACCAATACCATCACCAGGCAATAGTAGTATTTTTCTCTTCTTAATTTTAATCACTAAAAATCCAAGGCTTTGATGTTTTTATTTTATTTTCATAGGAAATTATTTTGTCTGACTTTTCTAATGATAATGCAATATCATCAAGTCCTTCTATCAAACATTTTTTCTTAAATTGATCTATTTCAAATTTGATTTCTTTATTTCCAAAATTTATTGTTTGTGCAGGCAAATTTACAGAAATTTCCTCTTTTCTTTTTGAATATTCCGAGATCTCTTTAATTTGGTCTTCTGAAATTGTAATCGGCAAGATGCCATTTTTAAAACAGTTATTGTAAAATATGTCTGCATAACTAGAACTTATCACACAAGTAATTCCAAAATCTAACAAAGCCCAAGGTGCGTGTTCTCTTGAAGATCCGCATCCAAAATTTTTTCCTGCTATTAAAATTTTTGAATTATCGTAAGGACTATTATTTAAAATAAAATCATTAATTTCTTTACCACTTTGGTCATATCTCATTTCAAAGAATAAGTTTTTTCCTAATCCTGTTCTTTTAATAGTTTTTAAAAACTGTTTGGGAATTATCATATCTGTATCTATGTTTACGATAGGAAGATAAGCAGGAATACTTTTGATTGAACTAAATTTTTTCATTTAATTTTGGTACTTTCTAACATCATCTAAATTCCCAGATATTGCAGCTGCTGCAGCCATTGCAGGGCTAACTAAATGTGTTCTCCCGCCTCTTCCTTGTCTTCCCTCAAAATTTCTGTTTGATGTTGACGCACATCTTTCCTCTGGCTTAAGTTTGTCTGCATTCATAGCTAAACACATTGAACAGCCTGGTTCTCTCCATTCAAAGCCTGATTGTAAAAATATTTTGTCTAAACCCTCTTGTTCAGCTTGCTCCTTAACTAATCCAGATCCAGGAACGATCATTGCATGCACATGATTGGCAATTTTTTTATCTTTAAGAATTTTAGCTGCTTCTCTGATATCTTCTATTCTTCCATTAGTGCAGCTTCCAATAAAAACTTTATCTATCTTAATATCTTGGATTTTTGTATTTGGTTTTAAACCCATATAATTTAATGATCTGTTAATTGAATTTTTTCTATCTGGATCAGTTTCGTTTTCTGGACTCGGAACTTTACCATCTATTTCCACCACATCTTGTGGAGATGTTCCCCAAGTTACCATTGGTTTTATTTGTGAACCATCTAATGTTAACTCTTTGTCAAAGTTTGCATCTTTATCAGACTTTAATGTGTGCCAATATTCTAAGGCTTTATCCCAGTTTTCTCCCTTTGGTGACATTGGTTTTCCTTTTAAATACTTAAATATTTTCTCATCTGGTTGTATAAGTCCTGCTCTAGCACCACCTTCAATAGTCATATTGCAAATTGTCATTCTCTGCTCAACACTTAGATCAGAAATAAGATTTCCAGCATACTCAATTACGTAACCTGTACCTCCTGCAGTACCTATTTTTCCAATGATTTGTAAAATTACATCTTTTGATGTTACCCCAATAGGTAACGACCCATTAACACTTATCCTAAAATTTTTTGATTTCTTTTGAACTAAAGTTTGTGTTGCTAAAACATGTTCTACTTCAGACGTTCCAATTCCAAATGCTAAAGCTCCAAATGCACCATGTGTTGCAGTATGACTATCACCGCAAACAATAATATTACCAGGTTGTGTAAATCCTTGCTCAGGCCCAATGATATGAACAATACCTTGTCGTTTGTCATCCATTCCGAATAACTCTACTCCAAATTCTTTACAATTCTTATTCAAAGTTTCAACTTGAATTCTTGAATCTTCATCAGCAATTCCCTTCGATCTGTCAGTAGTAGGAACATTGTGATCTGCAACAGCAAGTGTTAATTTTGGATGTCTGACTTTTCTGTTAGAATTTCTTAATCCCTCAAATGCCTGAGGACTGGTCACCTCATGAATTAAATGTCTATCTACAAATAATAAAGATGTTCCATCTGGTTGTTCATCAACAAGGTGATCATTCCAAATTTTATCGTAAGTTGTAAGAGACATTTAGAAAAAAATTATTTTTTCTGATCTTGATTATCTTTCGTTTCTTCTTTTTTAGCAGGCTCTACTTTTGGAGCTTCTGCTTTAGCTTCTTCTTTTGGAGCTTCTGCTTTAGCTTCTTCTTTTGGAGCTTCTGCTTTAGCTTCTTCTTTTGGAGCTTCTGCTTTAGCTTCTTCTTTTGGAGCTTCGGTTTGAGGCTCAGTAGAAGGCATTACATTCTCTTCAGTGACTTCATTAATTTTAGTTTCTAAATCAATACCAATTGTTTTCTTAATTTTTTCAGCTATTCTTGCAGATTTACCTGTTCTATCTCTTAAGTAGTATAGTTTTGCTCTTCTTACTTTACCTGATCTAACAACTTTAATTGTATCAACAATTGGACTGTACAATGCAAAAGTCCTCTCCACTCCTTCTCCAAATGAAATTTTTCTAACTGTAAATGAAGAGTTTATATCTCTACTTTTTTTTGCAATACAAACACCTTCAAAATATTGAATTCTGTCTCTTTTACCCTCGGTTATTCTTACCCCAACTTTAACTATATCCCCTGGAAAAAAGTCAGGATGTTTTCTCTCTGCAATGATTTTGTTTAAATTTGATCTGTTAATTTCTTCTATATTTTTCATTTCAATTTTTCTTATATTTTTGCCATAAATCTGGTCTTCGGTCGCGTGTTATAGCCTCAGATTGAGATAAACGCCAGTCTTTAATTTTGGCGTGATCGCCTGAAATTAGTACATTTGGGACCTTTTTTTCCTCCCAAATTTGGGGTTTTGTAAATTGGGGATACTCTAGAAGACCATTTTCAAAACTTTCATCTCTTGATGAATTTAGATTACCTAAAATTCCTGGAATAAATCTAAGGATAGAGTCAATCACGACAAAAGCAGCAACTTCACCTCCAGACAATATAAAATCACCAATACTAATTTCCTCAATATTTCTGCTTTCTAGTATCCTTTCATCTACACCTTCGAAGTGACCACAAATTAAATTTATTGAATTTTCATTAGAAAGTTGTCTTGCAAGTTTTGAGTTAAATACTTTCCCTCTAGGACTCAAATAAATGGTTTTTTCTCCACTTTTAACATTCGCATCTAATGAGCTTGCCAAAACATCTGCTTTCATTATCATTCCATTTCCACCGCCATATGGAGTGTCATCAACAGTTTTATGTTTGTCCAAAGCATAGTCTCTTATATTTATAATTTCTAAATTCCATTCTTTTCCCTTAGACTTACCAAAAAGACCTTTATCTAGATAACCAGGAAAATAATCTGGATACAAAGTAAATACTCTGGATAAAAACATTTATTTTATTTAGCCTCTTCTTTTGGAGCTTCTGCTTTTGGAGCTTCTGCTTTAGCTTCTTCTTTTGGAGCTTCTGCTTTAGCTTCACCACCCTCTTCGGTTTTCTTCCTATCTTTTTTTGGAATCGCTTTTTGAGGATTATTGCCTTTTGCTGGCATTGGCATTATTTCATTTTCTCCCAACAATCTTGCAACTCTAGTAGTTGGTTGAGCACCTTGACCTAACCAATACTTAACTCTTTCAACATCTAAACCCATTCTCTCTTTTTTTTCTTTAGGAATTAGAGGATTAAAAAAACCTAATTTTTCAATAAATCTTCCATCCCTTGGAAACCTGCTATCAGCAACTACTATTTTATATACGGGTCTCTTCTTAGTACCTCCCATTGATAAACGCATTTTTAACATTTTTTCTCCTATTTATTTTAATTGATTAAAAAGTTCTGGCGGTATCCCTTTATCTGCCATCCCTTTCATATTTCCTTTTGACATTTTTTTCATCATCTCTGACATCATTTTAAATTGCTTAAGCAATTTATTGATAGTGGCTACATCTGTACCTGAACCATTAGCAATTCTTTTTTTTCTGGAACCATCTATTATCTTTGGATTTTCTCGTTCTTTTTTAGTCATCGATAATATTACAGCCTCATTTTGGGTAATTATCTTTTCATCAACTCCAGCTTGATCCATTTGAGATTTAACTTTTGAAACACCAGGCAAAAAAGACATTATACCTTCAATACCACCCATTTTTTTCATCTGTCTTAATTGCGTTAGATAATCCTCTAAAGAAAACTGACCTTTTTTAAGTTTTTCCTCTGTTTTTTTTAATTTTTCTTCATCAAGATCTTCAGCAGCTTTTTCTACTAAAGAAACAATATCCCCCATACCCAAAATTCGATTTGCAATTCTATCTGGATGGAAAACTTCAAAATTTTCTATCTTTTCACCAACTCCTAAAAACTTAATAGGTACATCTGCAACATACTTCATGCTTAGTGCTGCCCCACCTCTACCATCACCATCTGATCTTGTAAGAATGATACCTGTAAGATTTACTGTACTTTTAAATTCTTTTGCAACATTTGCAGCAACTTGACCTGTAAGGGAGTCAGCAACAAGTATTGTTTCTGATGGATTTATAATGCCTTCAATTTGTTTGATCTCACTCATCATTTGCAAATCAATTTGTGTTCTACCAGCTGTATCAAATAAAATTACATCTGCTCCATTAAGATTAGCTGCACTAATTGCTCTTCTACAAATATCTGCAGGTAACTGATCTTTAATAATTGGAAGTGTGATTATATTGTTTTGTTCACCAAGAAGTTTTAATTGCTCTTGTGCAGCAGGTCTGTAAACGTCTAGACTCGCCATCATCACTTTCTTCTTTTTATTAGTCTCTAAAAATCTTGCAAGTTTAGCTGTCGTAGTTGTTTTTCCAGATCCCTGTAGTCCAACTAACATTATTGGAACAGGTGGAACTGCATTTAATTCAACATCAGAATTCTTATCCCCCAGAAAAGAAATTAACTCATCGTTAACAACTTTAACTACCATCTGTCCAGGTGAAGTTGATCTGATAATTTCCTGACCTAGAGCTTTAGGTTTAACTCTATTTATAAATTCTTTTACAACTTCTAAAGATACATCTGCCTCTAAAAGAGCAAGCCTTATTTCTCTTAAACCTTCATCTACTTGCTTTTCATCAAGTGAAGGGGCTTTTTTTAATGAAGAAAATATTTCTTCAAATTTATTTGTTAAGTTTTCAAACATAATTTCATCCAGCACGTATCGCACCAGTGGGCGAACTCTCGCTGACTGGTGTCGATCTCTTTGTTACCAAAGACACCGCAAATTGCTGTATTTTGCGGAAACGGCGATAAACTATAATAGAGGTTCAAAATGTCAATAAATAAGTTAAATACTGAAGTATATGGAATTTAAAGCTTTTAAAATGGATGGCCTTGGAAATGATTTTGTAATTATTGATAATAGGTCAAACAATGTCGAATTAACCAGGGATCAAATAATTAGAATTTGTGATCGAAAATTTATTGGTTGTGATCAACTAATATTTGTAAACAAAAGTAATAAAGGTGATGCTGAAATGGAATTTTATAATTCTGATGGAAGTATTTCAGGCGCATGTGGAAATGGTACAAGATGTGTAGCATTTTTAATTTTTAAAGAAACAGACAAAAAAGTTGTAGATCTATTTGTAGGATCCAATCAATTAAAATCAAAAATACTTGAGAATAGCGAAGTTGAAACAATTATAGGGGTACCAAAAACTCATTGGAAAGATATTCCAATGTCAGAAAATCTTGATACCAAAAATTTAGGTATTGAAATTAGTGACAAAAATAATTCAAGCTCAAAAGGAGGTATAGCTGTTAACGTTGGAAATCCTCATGTGATTTTTTTTGTGGACAATATTGATAATTTTGATTTAGAAAAAATTGGTCCAATGGTTGAAAATAACAATTTATTCCCAGAGAAATGTAATTTTACACTTGCAAACAAAATCGGAAATAATCATTATAAAGTTAAGGTTTGGGAAAGAGGAGCGGGGTTGACCAAAGCATGTGGCACAGCAGCATGTGCAACAGCAGTTGCAGCAAATTTAGAAAAATTGGAAAATTCATCTACAGAAATTGAATTTAGCTTAGGTAAATTAATAATTAATATTGATCAAGACAAAAGAATTCATATGAGAGGACCAGTCTCAGAGATAAAAGAAATTAAAATAAATATATAATGGGAATTTTTGAAAAGTTTAAATTTGGTTTTAAAAAAAGTGCAGAGAATATTAAGTCTGGTCTAAGGGAGATAATTGTTAAAAAAGAAATAGATGATGAAACATTAAATAAAATTGAGGAATTTTTAATAAGTTCAGATGTTGGTATTGATGCTGCATCTGAAATTAAAAGTATAATTGCTGAAAAGAAGATTGATCCAAACAAAGAAACTGTTGATGAAATTAATTTAATATTAAAGAATTATATTCTTGAGTTGATGACGCCATTAGAGAGAAAAGATTTTTTTGAAAATAAAGAAAAGTTAAATATTACTTTAGTATCTGGTGTTAATGGAGTTGGAAAGACAACAACTATTGGAAAAATTGGAAAAATTTTTAAAGATAATGGATCTCAAGTATTATTTTCAGCTTGTGATACTTTTAGAGCAGCTGCCATAGAACAACTTGAAGCTTGGTCAAGCAAAGTTGGTGTCCCAATAGTAAAATCTGATCCTGGTTCTGACCCAGCATCTGTAGCATATAAATCGATAGAATACGCTAAAAACAACAATATTAAGCGTGTATTGATTGATACCGCTGGAAGACTGCAAAATAAGAAAAATTTGATGGATGAATTTAAAAAAATAGCCAATGTAATAAAAAAAACTGATGAAACAGCTCCTCATGATGTGATTTTAGTCTTAGATGCTACATCAGGACAAAATATAATAAATCAACTTGAAGAATTTGATAAAATTATAAAAGTTACAGGTTTAATAATGACAAAACTTGATGGAACAGCAAAAGGCGGGGTACTAATTGCAATTTCAAAAAAATACAAAGTTCCAATTTTGGGTCTTGGCCTTGGAGAAAAAGAAGATGACTTACAAATTTTTAATGCGGAACAATTTGCAGATGCATTTACCCAATTTAATTAATTAGATTTTTAGAAATTAAAGGTTTTTCAATAGAACATTCAAAATTATTCATATTTGTTTTATATCCACAAATCTCTGCGTAGCTTGAAATAATAAAATTAAGTTTTCCATTGCTAGAAAATTTTTTTAAATTTTTACTTTCGATATTATATTCTAAATTTTGATGAAAATTTTTTTTACCGCTAACTAGAATGAGAGTATTATTATCCTTCATTAAATAATAAGCAAAGTCCTCTGGAAAAACTGGATAGGAATAATTTTTTACAAGTTTTTTTACTTTTTTTGGAAACCACTCGTAAGTTATTAAAGGGTGATCTTCTTTTGAAGTATGATTGTAAATATATAAATCTTGTGGATAATCATTAATATAATTTGTTTCTTCTCCTCTTGCTAAAATAGCTTTATTTCTTGTTTTAAAATATAAGGTGAATTTATCGTTATATGCTTTCATTTTTCCAATATAAAAATACTTATTTTTAGTTTCACTACTAATTTCTGCATAAGAAATATTTGAAATAAAAATTATAAGTACTATGGATAAAATTCTTGTCATATTAAACTTAAAATAAATAAAGTTGATTAATTTTTGTTTGAATTGTGTCTTAATTTAAATCTGTAATAAACAACTCAATTGAATTAATAAGACTCTTATTAAAATCCATCATATGGTCGTCGTTTTCAACAAAAAAACTAGATTTTTCTCCGTTATACTTAGTAAAAATTTCTTTTCCCATTTTAAACGGTACGATTTTATCTCTCATGCCGTGCATAACAAGAATTGGAGCAGAGTTATTGTTCAATTTACTAATTGAATTGTATTTATCTTTTAACAAATATTTAACCGGTAAATATGGATAATAATTTTTTGCTAATATTTCCATAGATGTAAAGGGAGACTCCAATATCACGCCGCTAAACGAATAATCTTTAGCAAGGTTTAGTGCGATAGCTGTTCCTAACGATTCTCCATACAGTATTATATTTTTATCTTCTATTTTCTTTGAATTTAGCCATTTCTTTGCTGCTAAAGCATCATCATAAAGACCAATTTCTGAGGGATTTCCATCATTTCCACTAAATCCTCTGTAAGCAAATATCAAATAGTTTACATTCATTTTTGAGAATTCGTTTAATTTATAAATACGATTATCAAGTTTGCCAGCATTTCCATGAAAAAATAGTATGGTCTTATAATTTTGGTTCTTTTGAAAATGCCAACCAACTAAACTACTTTCCGAGTTAATATAAATCTTTTCAATTTTGTGATTTAAAGGACCTTCATCTAAATAATTATTTTCCCCTGGATGATAAAGTAGATTTCTTTGGTAAAAGTAAATGAAAATACAAATAATAATATAAATTAGTGGTATTAGAAAAAGAAATTTAGATAATGTCATTTTAAAATTAATTCTCATTTTTATTAAAATAAATGAAAAACAGATAGCTAAAAATACATAAAATTAAGAATATAGAGAAGGAAATCTTATAGCTTGTGACTGTGTTTGCGCCCATATTTTTAGAAAGATCAATTAATAATCCAATTCCCCATTGTACAAAAAATGTTCCTGAATGAATAAATACATTAATAGAGGTTAATGATTTTCCAGCAAGATTTTGAGGAAAACTTAAAGCTAAGGCAGGTTGCGTTAAAGATAAAACAATTGAAGATAAAATATAAAGAGTAAACATTATAGCCCCTGCATTTTGGCCCATTATTATTATAGAAAATAAAACAACATAACTTATTGGCAAACCAATCTTTACAATCTTTATGCTGTCAATGCCTAAAGATGAAAATTTTGGTAAAATATATCCCCAAAACATAAATGCAAATAACATTGTTATATTTATCCAAAACAAGCCTGTAGCACTATCAAGTGGAGAATAACCTGCAACATTTAACATCCAAGGACCTGCCCATAAAGTTTGGACTGCTTGAACGCCTCCATAATTTAAAAAACATAGTGGAATTAGACTTATGAAAAATTTATTTTTCCATACATCCGAAAGATTTCCTTTCTCCTGAGTTGTAGTATTTTTAGGATTATTATTCCAAGATGGGGTAAAAACTAAAATTAAAATAATACTTAATAAAATCAAAATTGAAATTAAAAGAAAAATAGATCTCCAGCCAATCATCGGTAGTAAAATTTGTACTGGTAATGTTGAAATTACAAAACCAAAACTTGCTACCATCAACATCCATGAATTAGCTCTTTGCTGATATTTCTCTTCAAACCAAACACGATAACCAGTCAAAGGTCCCATTAAACATGCTGCAACACCAACACCAATAAAAAATCTAGAAATTAACAATCCTGTAAAACTTTTTGCAAATGCAAAAGAAATGGTACTAATTAGAGCTATCAATAAAAGATATGCTACGACTTTTTTTGGGCCATACTTATCAAGAAGTAAACCTGCTGGTATTTGCATTAATGAAAATCCTAAAAAATAACCACCTGCTAGCAGTCCAAGGTTACCCGCTGATAAATCAAATTCACTTGTTAGAACCGGAGTGAGTGTAGCAGTAATTGATCTTAATAAATTAGAAATAAAAAAGCCAAAGGCAAATACACAAAAAATTAAAATACTTTTATTTGCTTTACTAATCATTTATATCTCTCTACTTAATCATTACTATGAATAATCAATCAACAAAAGATAAAGATGCAAGATCGTCTAATGCAATGGCAGCGACTTCTCATCCATTGGCCACTGAAGAAGCATTAAAAATACTTAAAATGGGAGGAAATGCAGTGGATGCCTCTATTGCTGCTTCAATTGTTTTATCAGTTGTTGAGCCTAACGCCACAAGTATCGGTGGTGATTGTTTTGCTATTGTTAAAATGAGTAATAAAGATGCATTATCTTTTAATGGATCTGGTTTGGCTCCAGAAAAATTAAATTATGATTTCTTTAAGGAAAAAAACATAGATAAAATTGGATTAACAAGTCCTCATTCGGTAACGATACCTGGAGCAGTTCATGCTTGGGAAACTATCCATAAAGAATTTGGCAAACTTGATTTTGAACAATTGTTTTCAGGAGCAATTGATATTGCAAAAAATGGTCATAAAATTTCTAAAGTAGTATCGCAAGCTTGGCATAACAGTTTAAATAAAATTAATGGAAATGAGAATTCAAAAAAAATTTTTTTAAAAGATGGTCGTACGTATCAAGAAAATGAATTAATGAAAAATATTGCGTTGGGAGAAACGCTTGAGGCAATTAGTAAAAAAGGAAGTAAAGAATTTTATGAAGGTGAAACTGCAAAAGATATAATTGAAAGTTTAAATGAATTAGGAGGCGTTCATACTTTTGAAGATTTTTCTAAGCAGAAAACAATAAGATCAGAAACTATCAAATCATTGTATAAAGGTGATTTTATTCATCAATGCCCTCCTAATGGGCCTGGTGTTACGGTATTAGTTATGATGAAATTATTAGAAAGACTCAATATTCAAAACTATAAATTTAATAGCGTAGAAAGATTTCATCTTGAAGCAGAAGTTACAAAACAAGCCTATAAAGTTAAAGAAACAAGTTTGGGTGATCCAAGTTTTGCAAATATTAATTTGGATGAAATTTTAAGTGATAAAAATATTGAAGATATTTTTAATAAAATTAATCTAAATTCATGCAGTGATGTTGGTGACTTAAATATTCCAGCTCACCCAGAGACAATTTATCTAACAGTAGTAGATAAAGACTTAAATAGCGTATCAATAATCAATTCTGTTTGTTATGTTTTTGGATCAGGTATTACAACAAATAAAAGTGGAATACTTTTGCATAATAGAGGTACAAATTTTAGAGTAGAGCATGGACACCCTAATTGTATTGCTGGCTTAAAAAGACCATTGCATACTATTATTCCAGGTATGGTCATTGATAAAGATAACAACGCAACCTTAAGCTATGGTGTTATGGGTGGTCAATATCAACCAGTCGGACAAGTCCATGTTTTAAATAATATGATTGATTATGGGATGGGACCGCAAGAAGCTTTAAGCTTTCCTAGAGCATTTCATTTTAATAATATTTATAAGCTCGAAAAAACTGTTGATAAAGAGATTTTTCATGGTCTTAAAGAAGTAGGTCACAAAGTAGAATATATTGATGGTACACATGGTGGAGGGCAAGCAATAAAAATAAATAGAAGCGAAGGTGATCTATTAGGTGGATCAGATCCTAGAAAAGATGGGTACGCAAAAGGATATTAGAAGTGTCAAAAAGAATTGTTAAAAACATTTTTGAAAATAGTGAAAATGATAAAATTGCAATTTCATCTGAAAACAATTCGAAAATTAGTTACAGAGATTTAAAAATATTTGCTGAAGATATTTCAAAACAATTATCAGGAAATGGTATATCTAATAAAGATAGAGCCGCAATAGTTCTACCGAATGGACCATCCATGGCCACTAGTTTCTTAGGAGTTTCAAGTTACATGTCTGCTGCCCCTCTTAATCCATCATATAAATCAGAAGAGTATGAGTTTTATCTTAAGGATTTAAATCCTAAAATAATTATTGTTGAAAAAAATTCAAATAATCCGTCAGTAGAAGTTGCAAAAAAATTAAATATAGAAATTTGTGAATTAAAAATCCATAAAGATCAACCTGAAGGATTGTTTGATTTGTTTGATAGCAAAAGTGATTACTCATCCCCAAATGAAAATGATGAGGCTTTAGTCCTACATACCTCAGGAACTACCTCAAGGCCAAAAATTGTTCCGTTATCTAATAATAATATTTATTCATCTTCTGAAAATATTTCAAAAAGTTTAAATCTTACAGATAATGATCATTGTTTAAATATTATGCCATTATTTCATATTCATGGACTTATAGCAGTTCTAGCGACATCAATGAAAGTTGGTGCATCAGTATGTGCATCTAGCGGTTTTAATGCATTAAAGTTTCTTGATTTGGCTAGATTAGAAAAAATTACTTGGTATTCAGGCGTACCAACTATGCATCAAGCAATCTTATTAAGAGCAAATAAAAATAAAGAGGCAGCAAAAAACTTAAATTTAAGATTAATTAGATCTTCCTCAGCTTCATTACCTCCTGCTGTATTTAAAGATTTAAATGAAGCATTTAATTGTCCTGTTATTGAAGCATATGGGATGACTGAAGCAACGCATCAAATGACGTCAAATCCATTACCACCAAAACAACAAAAAGCAGGATTTGTAGGCCTACCAGCAGGTCCAGAAGTATGTATTATGAGTGAAAATGGTGAAATGATGAAACAAGGTGAAGAAGGCGAAGTATGTATAAAGGGTGAAAACGTAACACTTGGCTACGAAAATAATGAAGAAGCAAACAAAACAAGTTTCACAAATGGTTGGTTTAGAACTGGTGATCAAGGATATTTTGACGAAGACGGATATTTGAAAATTTCAGGAAGATTGAAAGAAATAATTAATAAGGGTGGAGAAAAAATATCTCCTTTAGAGGTTGATAATGTTTTAATGGATCATCCATCAATAGACCAAGCTGTGTGTTTTGGCTATGAGGATAAAATGCTTGGCGAAAATATAGCTAGCGCCATAATTATTAAGTCCGGAGAGATGTGCTCAGAAGATGATGTATTAAAATATGCTCAAGAAAAATTAGCAAAATTTAAAATTCCTAAGAAAATTTTTTTTGTAGATGAAATTCCAAAGGGAGCAACTGGTAAGTTACAAAGAAACGTTTTGGCAAAAAAATTTGGTTTAAGTAGTTAATGGCAAAAATTTGTATATTTGGTGCAGGATCTATCGGTGGATATTTGGCAACTTGTTTAAGTAAAACAAATATAGATTTATCTCTTATAGCAAGAGGACCACACAAAAAAGCGATAGAAGAAAATGGATTGACATTAATTAAAGAGGGTAGGTCTGAAAACTTTAAATTAAAAGTAACCGATGATCCCAAAACATTAGATGTACAAGACTATATATTTATTTCTGTAAAGGCTCATGCAATTTCAAATATTGTTGATTCACTAAAAAATATTATTGGAGAAAAAACTTCGATTATATCAGCTGTAAATGGCCTTCCTTGGTGGTATTTTTATAAAGCAAATACTGGAACGAATTTAGATAACCATCATATTGATAGTGTGGATCCCGAGGGAAAAATATGGAAACATTTAGATCCAGCAAGAGCTATTGGTTGCGTTGTTTACCCCGCAGCTGAAATAACCGAACCAGGTATAATAAAACATAATGGAGGAGAAAGATTTACACTTGGTGAACCTGATGGATCTAAATCAGAAAGACTTAAGATCATTGCTGATTTATTAATTGAAGGAGGCTTAAAAGCTCCTCAAAAAAGCAATTTAAGAGATGAAATTTGGATAAAACTTTGGGGTAATTGCTCATTTAATATCATTAGTGCTCTTTATGATAAAACCTTAGATGAAATTGGAAATGATCCAGAATTGTTGAAAGTAGTTAGAAAATTGATGGAGGAATGCCAACAAGTAGGTGAAAAAATTGGTGTAAAATTTAATGTTTCTATTGATGATAGAATAAATGCTGCGATTTCTATTAAGGGTCATAAACCATCAACAACTCAAGATTTACATGCTAAACGTTCATTAGAAATTGATCCAATTATTGGTTCTCTTGTCGAAATTGGTAACAAAGTAAACATCAAAACCGAAAATTTAAAATCTGAGTACGAAAAATTAAAAACAAAAGCGGAAAAGCTTGGTTTATACAAAAGATCAAAATTAATTGATCAAATCACAAAATAATTAAAAGTTTAAAGATATATCTCTGTGGATAGAATTGCATTTTGAAACATATATAGCTTGTTCTTTTGTAAGTTTTGATTGTAATCTTAATCCAATAGTCTCACTAATAACTTTGTCATGAGCATTTATTCTATCCATATATTTTTTCTTGAAATTTTTTCTCCAACTAACTTCTTGCTCAAATAATGCAATAGTATCGACCGTTGAAGTTTGAAGTTTTTCAAAATCAACTTCATCCTCATCCATTAAAGTGATAAGATAATCTAATTTATCGGCAAACTCATCGGATCCAGAAATTTCTCCGACTTTTTCAAATATATTATCTATAAACTCTATTGCATCAATGTAGCCTCTATTATCTATTTTATTTTTAAGAAGTTTCATTTCTTGTTCTAATTCTTCAAATTTTTCACCGTCATTTATAAAACTCTTAATCAACAATAAATCTTCGTAAGCATTATCAACTGTTTTTCGATATTTTCTTGTCGCAAGATTTTTTGCTTTATTAATTTTGTTAAATTCATCATTTTTTGATTTCCATTCTTCTGGGATTTGACTACTTATCTCGTCTATTTCTAGTTTCACATTTTCAATTTTTTGTTCAAGCTTGTTTTTATCTGAAACATCTTCATCATCTAAGTTTCTAATCTCAGCTTTATATTTATCTATCTTTTTATTTAATTTTAAAATTTTCTTTTGTTTCTTTCTTGTTTTAAAATGTAAGTCTCTATAATCGACTGCATAATCATTATATAATGTCTCTGTACTTTTAACCTCATTAACAAGTTCAAAAGAGTACTTAGAATTATCAACATGGCGTTGGAAATAACTTAATTTATCTGCTGGTAAATTTGCAAGAATTATGTCGTCAAAGTCAGTAATACTTTTATTTATTGCAACAGCATTATTAGTATAATTTGCAAATTTATACTCTTGTAAGCAATATTGTAGTTTTGGATTCATCGGCGGTGGAGCAACATTAGATGTTAAATAAACCCTGTTTGGTAAATAATTTACTAGACTAGGGTATGCGCCCACAATTCCTAAACCGATAAGTTGCAAGATAATAAAAGGAACAACACCTTTCCAGATATCTAATGTTTGGACCACTTTTGGAGCTACACCTTTTAAATAAAATAAAGCAAATCCAAATGGTGGTGTTAAGAAAGAAGTTTGTAAATTAACACCTATCATTACTCCAAGCCATACAGCTGTAACATTTGCTCCTGTTTCAGCTAGCAATATCGGTGCAATTATTGGTACAACAACAACTGCAATCTCAATAAAATCTAAAAAGAAACCTAGCAAGAAAATTACAATCATGACCACAACAAACTGTGTCCAAAAACCTCCTGGTAAATCTTGAAGAAAATCTCTTACTAATTCTTCTCCACCAAATGCTCTAAATCCTGATGTAAGCATCGCAGCACCAAGAAGGATTATAAATACCATTGAAGTAGTAATACATGTCTCAGTAACTACTTCTTTTAAAACATTTTCAGTTTTAAATGTTCTCCAAAAACTCCATGCAATACCATAAACGAGTATTGCTACAAAAAATGCGGTAACATAAATGGCACCTAAATTTCTTTCTTCTAAATTTTTAACATTAAGTTCATATGTGGATGCAAGAAAAGTAATAGGTATTAATGATCCAATTATAAGAATTAAAGGATAAAATGCACTTTTCTTACCTTCAAATAATCTATAACCAGCCATCAACGTTGCACCAATTGCTCCAATTGAACCAGCTTGGTTAACTGTTGCTATACCCATCAAGATTGAACCCAAAACTGCAAAAATAAGTGCAAGAGGAGGAATAATTATAACAATTACTCGTAACCAAAATTTAAAATTAAATTCTCCTTTAAATGGAACTGGTGGTGCTACACCTTTTTTTATTCTCGCATAGAAAAATACATAGATCATGTAAAGCGCAACTAAAACGAGACCAGGTAAAAGAGCACCAAGGAACATATCACCAGCACTTGAAGATCCAACTCTAAATTCTCCCGGCATATTAAATTCTCCCGTTACTGCTTTGTAATCATTTTGACGGATGTTATTTGCAACATCTGATGCGCTAGCTAATTGGTCAGCAATAATAATTAAAACAATAGATGGGGGTATTATTTGACCTAACGTTCCAGATGAACATACGATACCACTAGCAAGTTTCCTATCGTAGTTATTATTTAACATAGTAGGCAATGAAATTAATCCCATTGCAATAACGGTTGCACCAACAATACCAGTGGTTGCTGCTAACAATGCTCCAACAAAAATTACTGAAATACCAAGACCACCAGGAATTGGACCAAATAATTGACCCATTGTTATTAATAAATCTTCTGCAATTTTGGATTTTTGCAGCATAATTCCCATAAAAATAAATAAAGGAATTGCAATTAGGGTGTCAGTTTCAACGTCCCAATAATTACTTCTAAAGTTTGTAATACCGGCAACAAGCCATTCTATCGGACCATCAACTGCAAAATAAGCATCTGCATCACCTTCAAATAAATATCCAAAAAAAGCGGCTAATCCAATTGATATTATAGCTGAACCAGGAAGCGCAAATGCTACAGGATATCCAGAAGCAAGAGCAACTATCATTATTAAGACTAAAACTGCTAAGAAAAATAGTTCCATACTTTAATTTTCCTTACCATTTAAAATTTTATAACTACTACCCATGAAATAGCTCGTAAACTGTAAAAGCATGGTAACTGCAAATACTGCTAAGTATACAGCCATCAAATATAAAAGGTATAAACCATTTGATCCTTGTTGCGTAACTTCAAAGGCAACCACCGGTCCATTTATTATACTTGCTTTTCCATTAAGTCCTAAAAATAAAACTATCAATACAAGTGGAACACCTAGAAGAGCAGAGCCTAAAAGATTTGTCCAAGCTTTTTTTCTTTCACTAAATGAGGAGTATAACACATCTACTCTAACATGACCTTCGTGAATTAAAGCATAAGCACTTGCAAATAAATATAGTGCAGCATACCAGAAACGAACAAGATCTCCTTGAAAAGCTTGCTCGTAAGAAAATATAAATCTAGATAAGACAATTATGAATTCACTGACAACAACTAAAACTGCTAACCAAATAAAACCAACAGATTTTGTAAAGTAACCAATTACAAATGAAATTAATATAATTGGAAAATGTATAAATGTAATTCTTTCTGGTGATTTCACCATAAAGGCTTTCACTTCTGGACTGAATATTGCTTCCCATAATCTTTCAACAACCATGAACGAAATTATAAAATCTGCAACACCAACTAAAAAGACCGCCCAAAAAGATGATCTAACCAAGTAAGCTGAAAATTTTGATAATATCTCTGAGTCTCGTTCTAAAGTTTGAGAGTAAGTTTTAAAAACATAAATTATTACTGCTACTATGCATATTAAATATACTCCAATTTGCATCAAACCGTAATTTAAAGCAGATCCATCAAGTGCCTTTTTCTTGAAACCAAACATTTCATAATGAGAGAAAATTTTCTTAACTCCAGGCCAATCACTCCAAACTGTTAAAACATTATTTATTAGGAATGCTAGGGTGAAAGCTAATACTGAGTAGCTTAAAATTCTTAAATATAAAGATATTTTGCTGCTTTCTGAACTCATATGAATTTAAGTTTTTCTTAGTAATACTTAATTTTAAAATAAAAAAAAGGGCCCAAAAGGGGCCCTTTTAATTATCAAATTAAGTTTGATTACATTCCTAAAGCTCTGTTTCTTTGAGAAATGTAAGGTGAGTCAGACAAGTTAGTCCAAGATCCAATGTCTTTTCTTGCTTTTAAGAAGCTCGAATGAACTCTTTCAGCAAGACCACTGCTAGCTCTTGTTTCTTCAAACACTTCGTTAGCAGCTGATGCAAAGCCATCATAAACCTTGTCGCTAAACTTCTCTAGTTTAACACCATGATCATTGATCAATCTAGCTAAAGCCGCACCATTTTTAGCATTGTACTCAGACATCATTACGTCATTTTCCATTGCTGCAGCAGCTTCAATTAATAATTGATCAGATTTGTTTAAGCTTGTGAACCAAGATTTGTTTGTTCCACATGCTAACATTGATCCAGGCTCGTGCATACCAGGATAGTAGTAGTATTTAGCAGCTTCTTGGAATTTCATAGCTTCATCATTCCATGGACCTACCCACTCTGTAGCATCAATTGCTCCAGATACTAGGTTTTCGTAAATTTGTCCACCAGGTAATGAAACTGGAGATCCTCCAAGTTTACCTATTACTTGTCCACCTAAACCAGGCATACGCATTTTTAAACCTTTGAAGTCGTTAGGGCTTCTAATCTTTTTGTTAAACCATCCACCCATTTGAACCCCTGTGCTTCCACACATAAAGTTTTTAAGACCAAATTTGTCAGCTAGTTCATCCCATAACTCTTGACCACCTGCAAATCTAATCCATGCATTCATTTCTGTGTAAGTAAAACCAAATGGTACCGCTGTAAAATAACCCCAAGCTGGATCTTTCTTCACCCAGTAGTAGTCAGCAGCATGGTACATTTGAGAGTTACCAGATGCAACTTCATCAAATGAGTCAAATGCTTTAACTCTTTCGTTCGCTGCATAATAAGTAACTTGGATTCTACCATCACTTATATCTGAGATTCTTTGTGCAAATCTTTGAGCTCCTGTTCCTAAACCTGGAAAATCTCTTCCCCAAGTAGCAACCATTGATGCTTCAATTCTTTCAGCAGCAACAGCTGGAGCAGCTAAAGATGATGCAGCTACAGCAGCAACACCAGTTGCAGCAGCAGCTTTAAAGAACTTACGTCTTGAAGGTGTTTTTTTAACCTTCAGGTTTTTGTCTTTAATCATTTATTTCTCCTCTTTAGTTAATTAACTGCAGGATATTAAACACATATGTAACTTAGAGTCATTTTAAAAATGACTGATATTCAATTAAATACAACTTCAGATTGTTAATTTACTTTATTTTTACAGTTTCCTGTTTTGAAGAATTCGTCAATATTATCAATAGCTAAATTAGCCATCGCAGTCCTAGTTTCCTTAGTGGCACTGCCTAAATGGGGGAGTATAAAAGCGCTTTTATGCTTGTAATAGCCTTTGTTTAAATTTGGTTCATTTTTATAAACATCTAACCCAACTGCATAAACTTTTCTTCTGTTGAGCGCATCAATCATTGCCTCATCTTCAATAATGTCTCCTCTTGCAACATTGGTGACAACAGCTCCTTTTGGTAAATATTCAATTGTATCTTTATTAATCATATTAATTGTTTCTTTTGATGCTGGACAGCATACAGATAGTACATCTGATACAGATAGAAGATCTTTAAGATTGTCATGATAAATAGCACCTTGCTCTTTATCTTCAGTTAGTTTTGATCTGTTATGATAGTGAATTATCATACCAAGAGATTTTGCAACTTTTGCAATTTTTTGTCCAATTCTTCCCATTCCTAAAATTCCTAATCTGGTACCTGTCAGTTGTTTTCCAATTAAAAGATCAGCTGACCAAACCCATCCTCCTTGTCTTGCTTGCTCAATCCCTTCTGAAGCTCTTCTACATGCACCTAAAATTAATAATACTCCAATTTCAGCAGTAGCGTCTGTTAAAACATCTGGTGTATTAGTAACTGCTATACCTCTATTTTTTGCTGCCTCTAAATCAATATTTCCAAATCCGACTGCAAAATTTGAAAGTATTTTTATACTATCTGGTAATTGATTAATTGTGTCAGCATCCAACTTATCAGTTAATGCTGAAAGTATACCATCACAACCTTGGCTCATTTCTATTAATTTTTTTTGTGAATAAAGTTCATCATTTAAATTTAAATTTGCATCAAACATTTCTTTTGCTCGATCTTCACAAGATCTTAGCAATCTTCTAGTAACTAAAATTTTTTTCATACAATTTGATTAGTTTAAATCAAAGATTTTTCCAGGATTCATTATGTTATTAACATCTAATGATCTTTTAATAGATTTCATAACAGGTACATTATCTGGATGCTCTCTAAGTAAATAATGTTTCTTTTGAAGTCCAATACCATGCTCTCCTGTAATCGTTCCCTCGAGTTCAAGAGCTTTATTAATTAAGTCATCACTGTATTGTCGGATTTTTTTTTGTTTTTCCTCATCATCTGGATCATAAAGTACTATTGAGTGAAAATTTCCATCTCCTACATGTCCTACCATTGGTGCAGTTAATCCTAATTTTTGTACTTCTTTTTCTGCCCATGAAATACATTCTACTAATCTTGAAATTGGCACACAAACATCTGTGGAGTAAACCTTCATATCGTTACCCAAAGCTTTAACTGAGTAATACACATCATGTCTTGCTTTCCATAATTTTTTCTGTTCCTCAGGTGAAGATGCCCATTGAAAATCACTTCCACCGTTACTTTTTGAAATCTCTTCGACTATACCTATTGACTCATTGTTTGAATTTTCACTACCATGAAATTCAAAAAATAAAGTGGGTGATGCTTTTATGTTATCTAATTTTGAATATTTTATACTTATTTCCATTTGATCTTTATTTAGCATTTCAATTCTCGCTATTGGGACACCATATTGAATAACCTCTTGAGCAGCTTTTACTGCTGAGTCTAAATCTGGAAAGTAACACACTGCACTCATTATACTTTCAGGTATTGGAGATAACCTTAATTGAACTTCAGTGATTATTCCCAGAGTTCCCTCAGAACCAATAAATAAATTTGTTAAATTATATCCTGCAGAAGTTTTTTTTGTTCTGGCTCCAGTTTTAATAATATCTCCGTTCGGAAGAACAACTGTTAAACCTGATATTACAGTTCTCATAGTTCCATATTTCACAGCCATTGTACCTGATGCCGATGTTGCAGCCATTCCGCCAAGAGCAGCGTCTGCTCCAGGGTCTATTGGAAAGAATACTCCATCCTCACGAAGATATTCATTTAGTTGTTTTCTAGTTACATTTGCCTGTACTCTACAATCGAAATCTTCAGCATTGACACTCAATACTTTGTTCATTTTTTCAAGGGAAATTGTTATTCCATTTTGATTTCCAACAACATGGCCTTCTAAAGAAGTTCCAGTACCAAAAGGAACAACCGGAATTTTGTGTTCATTACATAACTTTAATAACTGTGAAACTTCTTCATTAGTTTCAGGAAATACGACAGCTTTCGATAGAATTGGATCATAAGTATCTTCTCCTCTAGCATAGTTTGCTCTTGTAGACTCTGAGGTTGAAAACCTCCCATTAAAAATTTTTTTTAATTCCGTTTGAACAATCTCATTCATAAGCAAATATTATAGAAGTTTCTTATAAAAAATACAGTCTATTTAGAAAGCATCTTGCTTATATTTTCTAAGGCTTGCTGTATGTTATCTCTTGATGCGGCAAAACTAAATCTTACATAGTCTTGGCAAGTTTGACCAAATGCAGTTCCCGGCACTATTGCTACTCCAGCTTCATGCATAGCTTTTTTACAAAATTCAGCACCTGTCATTCCAGTTCCTTTTACATTTGGAAAAGCGTAAAACGCACCACCCGGTAAACTACATTCTACTCCTGGTAATTCATTTAAACCTGTATGAATTAAATTTCTTCTTAAAGTAAATTTATCTAACATATCTTTAATTGAGTCGTCTGGACCATCTAGAGCTGCTATTCCAGCAAATTGTGCAGCTGCATTCACACAAGATAC
>CACAZG010000003.1 GCA_902536975.1 uncultured Pelagibacteraceae bacterium | reverse complement strand
ATTGTAAACACATCTCTAAGCTCTACTCTCTCACCCCTTTTAACAGCTTCTTGCATTTCATAAATCATAATCTCAAAAATTTTGATCAAGTCTTTTTTCAAAAAATTTGGATAATTATTTGCTAATTCTTTTATTAAATCTGACTTAACGAATGACAATTTTTATTCAGAGTCCTTTTTATTTTTTTTATCATCTAATTGCTCAGAAAGTGACGAGAATGGAAGATTTTTACCACTCAATGGGCTAGAATGTTCTTTTATTGCTTTGGCATTCATTATTTCTTCAAGCAATTTAATACTTAGTGAAACTTTACGTTTTTCGAAATTAAGCTCTGATATTGCCGCATCTATTCTTTCTCCTCCAACATATCGAGAAGGTCTCGCATCTGAAGCACTCATTGCTATTTGTGATTTCTTAATTAAAATTTCTATATCACATCCCTCTGGTTTGACTAATAAACCTTTATTATCTGATGAAATCACTTTTACAGTTATTGCATCATTAACTTTTTTATCTTTAAACCAATCAAACGGATCTTTTTGAAGTTGTTTGAGGCCAACTCTAACTTTTTGATCAGTTTTTTTTATCTCTAAAATTTTTACTTTTAATTTGTCACCTTTTTTATATTTCTTTAACTCTTCCTCAGGTTTGCCAGTAAATGAAAGGTCATTTGAATGTAAAAATCCATCTATATCAAAGTCAGCTAACTTTAAATAAATTGCATATTCATTAAAATTGTTTACTACACCATCTATTTCTGATCCTACTGGATAGTCTTTCTCTAGCTTTGAATATGGATTTTCTTTTGTTAATCTATGAGAAATAGCAACTCTTCTTTTTTCTTTATCAATCTCAGTGATAACACAATCTATTTGATCACCCACATTAAAAATTTTTTTTGGTGAAATATTTTTTTTAGTCCAACTGATTTCACTACTATGAAGTAGAGTACTAAGCCCAGCCTCTAATTCACAAAAACAACCATAATCTGTAATTTTCACAACCTTAACTTTATATTGGCTTCCTATTTGATAATTAGAAATATGCTCAAATGGATCAGGAGACAGTTGTTTAATAGAGCATCCAACTTGTAACTTTTCCATATCTATTGATATTACTTTTAGATTATGTTTTTCTCCAATATTGAATATTTCATCTGGATGGTTAACTCTGCTATAACTGATCTCTTGCAGATGACAAAGTGTGTCTATGGTTCCTTCAGGAGTTGTAACTTCGAAGAAGCAACCAAATGAGGAGTACCCTTTAACTACAGCATTCTCTATTATATCGCCAACCTTAAATTTCTCTATAATTTTTACTTTGTCTTCCTTTTTATTGGATGAAACTACTTGTCTTCTTGATACAACGCTATTACCTCTTACCATATCAATTTTTATAAGTGCAAATTTCTGTTCAATACCTATTAAGTGATCAATATTTTTCATTGGCTTATCGGAAATTTGGGATCCCGGACAAAACATTAAAGAGCCAGTCTCCACATGTTCAACAATTACCCCCCCTTTAGTTTTTTGTGTGATTTTTCCATTTATTAATTCATTATTTTCGTAACACTTTACAAGTTCATTCCAACCTTTAATTTTTTGAGCCTTCTGTGCTGATACTACAACATCTCCATTTTTATCCTCTATTTTTTCAAGCAAAACTGAAATTTTAGATCCCTCTTTAATTTGATCTGATAGTCCCATCATTTTAATTTCATTCACATCAATTACTGGTTCACTTTTTAATCCTGGTATAAAAAGAAAAATATATTTATTGGTTATTTTAGTAACTTTTCCCTCAATAATTTTACCTTCCTCGATTTTGTTTTTTGATAATTGACTGTTTAGAAGTTTTTCAAACTGTTGAGTTGCAGGGGATGATAAATCTTTATAAATTTCCATTAATTATTTATTTTTTTGTCCATAATAGCTTTTATCTTTTTAAAGCTCGCTTTCTTACTTAATTTACTAGTATTAATCAAGATAGAATCTTTTGTTTTTTTTAGTGGCCCATATTTTCTCTCTTTATCTAATTTATCTCTATTTCTGAGGCTTTTTAACACCTCATTGTAGCTTATTTTAATTTTTAGATTTTGATATTCATAAAATCTTCTTTTTGCCCTTACTTTAAGGTTTGCTGTAATGTAAAATTTGAACATTGCATCTTTCATTTGAACAGTAATTATATCTCTTCCATCTAAAACAGATCCTTTATATTTTTTGGGGGGGTTATACGCACAATTTTGTTGGAATTTGTGAACTATATCTCTAATTTTTTTGTCTTTTGCAATTTTAGATGCTGATTGTGCCACTTCATTTGTTAATAGAACTTTATTTTTTAATACATTTAATTTGATACGACTAATTTTAGATTTAACTAAATTATATGAAAACTTGTCTTTTTTATTAATTTTTAAAAGGCCGATATATCTGTAAATTTTTCCGGTGTCTAAATAAAATAAGTTATAATTTTTAGATATTAGTCTTGCTTGAGTACCGGCACCAGCGGCAGCTGGCGAGTCTATAGCCACAGTAATTATATTTTTTCTTTTTTTCAATTTATTTTTGCTCCTAATTCTTTTAAAGTTTTTAAAAATGTTGGAAAAGAGGTATTAATTGAGTCTTTATCATTAACTTTCCAATTACCACCCAAAGTTAAAGCTGCAATACAAGAAAGAAAAAAAATTCTATGATCTTTTAAAAAATTTTTAATTTCAAATTTTTTTTTAAGTATTAAGTTTGGATTACCATATATATTTATGTCATTCTTAAATCTCTGAACTTTTATACCAATTAATTTTAAAAATTTTACAGCCAAATCTAATCTTTTAGATTCCTTTTTATTCATTTCTCCTAAATCTTTAAATTTTGAAATTCCCTTAGCTTTTGCAGCTACTAAAAAAATAATAAGAAACTCATCGATTGCTGCAGAATTTAATTTTGATGGACAATTTATTGCATTCAAATTTTTTTTACTCTTGACATGAATATCTGCTATTTCTTCACCATTATATTTTCTTTTTTTTTTAAGTTTAATGCCAGCACCCATCTTGTTTAAAATAGTTACTATTCCTAACCTGCTTTGATTAACATTTATATTCTCAATTTTTATTTGAGATTTTTCACAAAGAAGTGTCAAAACAATAAAAAAAGATGCAGAACTAATATCACCAGGTACATTATAATCAAATCCTCTAAATTGACTAAGGCCTTTTACTAAGATTTGATCATATTTATGGTTTTTCTTTACTTTAATAGGGTATTTCAGAGATTTTAACATTAACTCAGTGTGGTCTCTTGATTTTTTTGCGTTAATAATTGAAACACCAGGAGTATTTAAGGCACTTAAAATAATACAGGACTTTACTTGAGCGCTACCAATTTCTTCATTGTAAGTTATTGGTCTTAAAAAATTTGTACCTGATATTTCAATAGGCAGCATATTTTTATTACTTTTGATATTTGCGCCAAATAATTTTAAAGGTTTAATAACTCTTGAAAAATCCCTCTTAGATAAACTTTGATCTCCAATTAATTTAACAGTAGTTTTTGTTTTTACCAAAAGTCCTAGTATTAATCGCGCCAGTGTTCCAGAGTTTCCTGCATTAATAGTTGTTTTTTTTGATATATTAAAACCATTCAATCCAAAGCCTTGAATGTTGTAAACATTACCCTTTTTTTCATAATTAATACCAAGTTTCTTAATTGCTTTTAAAGCATTTAGAACATCCTCAGACTCTAGCAAATTTGAGATTTTAGATGTACCAATAGATTGTGAGGCTAAGAGTATTGATCTTATTGAAATACTTTTGTCAGAGCTTACTTTTATTTTAGTATTAAAATTTTCTATTCTATTCTTTATTAAAATATAATTTTTCATGGATGAATTAATTTATTTTAAATTCATCACCAAAGTATGCTGATTTAGCGCTATTATCTTTAATTATTTCATTAGGACTTCCTGAGGCGATAATTTTTCCATTAGATAAAACAATTGCTCTATCTACGCAACTTAGTAAATCTCTTGCTTGATGATCACATACAACAACGGTAATTTTTTCCATAGATTGCAAATTAACAATAATTTCCTGAAGCATCTTAATTGTAAGTATATCTAATGCAGCAAAAGGTTCATCTAAAAGTAGAATGCTTGGATCATTAATTAATGCCATAGATATAACTAGTTTTTTTTTTTGACCACCTGATAAATGTTTAGCCTTAATTTTTAACAAAGGGTCGAATTCAAATTGTGAAATTATTTTTTCAATTTTTGTTTTTCTCAAATCTTTTTCTTTTATATGAATTTCTCCTACTAGTTTGAGATTTTCATATAAATTTAGGTCTTGTATAAAACCTCCATATTGGGGCACATATCCAAGTTTAAACCTTGTCGCCCTTTCATAAATTGGAATGTTTGTACAGTCTTGCTCATTTATTAAAACTTTACCAAAGCTAGGATCTTTTAGGCCAGTGATAATATGAAAAATTGTTGATTTTCCGACTCCATTCGGTCCAAGCATTCCTAATACTTCTTGTCTGAAAATATTTAAATTTAGATTATTTAAAATTTGCCTTTTATTATAAAACATAGAAACTTTATCTAGTTTTATTATTGACTCTTGCTTTTTAAAACTTTTAATTCTAAATTTTTTAATTAATGCCATCGGTTTGTGAAATAACTTCTATTTCTTTAGAGGTATTTTCAGGGTTTATGTTTATATTCTTTGTTTTTAAATCAAATTCCACTATACCAGCTTTCATAGTTGATTTTGGATCTGTGATTAAAACATCATTGTAAGCTATTGCTATATTTTTTTCCATATTAATATCAAAATTTACGCAGGTAATTTCTTTATCTTGATAATTTATTATTACATTTTCGTAAAATTTTGAATTTAAATTTATTGAATTATATTGAGCAAAATCTGATACTATATAAATTGTATCTCTAGTATCCGACATGATTTTTCCTCTTACATTTATTAAATCTAAAATATCATTGTTATTTTTATTTGATTTTCCTGAATTTGCTAAAAGTTGAAATTTATTTCCTTTCTGATCTACAGATGTGTACTCTACATCTTTTACTAAATTTTTAATTTTCTTCTTCTTAACTATGTTATCTTTAACTTGAATGTTTTCTGTAACTTTTTTTTTAATATTCTTTTCTTCTGTATTTAACTTATTTTCAGTATCTACTTTTTCATTTATTTGATCTGATAATTTTAAATTAGGGGACTTAGAGTTTAAAATTTTTTTATTTTCATTAATTTTATTATTTAGTTCTTGGTTTTTTAATTCTAAATCTATTATTTTTTTTTCAAGATCTTTTAATTGTTCTTTATTTAAATTTTCTGACGAGTTTATTTCCTCAACTATTGATTGAGTTGTATTAAAATATTTATAATAAACACCAGCAATAATTAACATAATTAAAATTAATATGAAAATTTGAATTAAGGTTTTAAATGACATCTAAGTTATATTAGCATTTAAAATATTATGAATATGAATAAAGCCAATTGTTTTATTTTTTTTTTTATTTTTGTGTACACATAGACTCGTAATTTTTTTTGTATTCATTATTGAAAGTGCGTTTGCTGCAAGCATATTTTTATCTACACTAATTGGTTTTTTTGTCATCACTTTTTTAATCCTAACATTTTCATAATTAATTTTTAAATTTGAAAGTCTTTTTATGTCTCCATCAGTGAGTATTCCAGTTGTACTGTTAAGACTATTTTTTATAACTAATACACCCAATCCTTTTTTTTCTATATTGTGCAATGCTGTTTTCATTTTAATGTCTTCCTTTACAAATGGGATTTTTTTTCCAACCAACATTAAATCTTCAACAGTTTTAAGTTTAACTGACAGCGAACCACCTGGATGAAATTTTTTAAAGTCTAGTTTATCAAACTTTTTATATCTCATGCATGCGATTGCTATAGCATCGCCCAAAGCCATTTGAACCGTGGTTGATGAAGTTGGCACAAAATTTCCAGGTCCTGCTTCTTTAACATTTGGTAATAAAAATTTTACGTCTGCATTTTTAAACAAAAGTGAATCTTTTTTTGAGGTTATTCCAATTAGCTTGATATTATTATTTCTTGACGCAAACTGAATTATGTTTTTTAGTTCGTCACTTTCACCACTTAAACTAATCAAAATAATAACATCATTTGATGTTATTTGACCCATGTCTCCATGGCTTGCGTTTGATGCATCTAAAAAAAATGATGGTGTACCAGTCGAGGAAAGAGTTGCTGACCATTTCTTACCTATAATTCCACTTTTTCCTACACCTGATATTATAATCTTTCCGTTTTTGCAATTTAGAATTGTTTTAATTATTTGTTCAAAGGATTTTCCTATACTTGATTGAAGTTTTCTTAAAGACTCAGTTTCAAGTTTTATTACTTCTTTTGCTATTTTTAAAAGTTTTTTATTACTCATATTAGTGAGACCAGATGTCTTCTTTAAATGAAGCAAAATCCAAATCAACTCTTGTACTTATGAACTTAATAGTTTTACTATAAAGGTCTATTCTTTTTTCTCTTATTAAAATTTTTAACAATGACTCATAAATTTTATGCAAGTATACAACATCTTGAGCACAATATTTTAGTTGCTTTTCTGTCAATTCCCCCCCGAAATCAGAGGTTTGTAATTGTTTGCTTATATCTATGTTGATAAACTCTTTAATTAAATCTTTTAATCCATGTTTGTCAGAATAACTTCTTGCAATCTTGCTCATTATCTTTGTGCAATTTACATTCTCCACATCTATTTTTAAGTACTTTTTTATAAATAAAAGATCAGCCCTAGCAAAATGGAATAACTTATTTATCTTTCTATCACTTAAAACATTTTTTAAATTTGGAGCATCGTAATTATCTTTATCTAATTGAATAATATGTGCATCATTTATACCAGATGATATTTGCAACAAACATAGTCTATCTCGTTCAATATTTAGTCCCGTAAATTCACAATCTATTGCTATCTTGTCACTGAACTTTATTTCATCTGGTAAATCTCTTTTATGTAATTTAATATCTAAATTCATTAAATAGATATATATATATGAAAATTCAGGATTCAATTTTAATATTTGGTTCATCAGGCCAAATAGGAAAATCTTTAATAAGAAAGTTTACAAAAAATAACTATAGAGTTATTGCGGTAACTAGAAGTATTCATAGAAAAGGTTTTCAAATTAAAACTCAGTCAAATTATGGGTATTTAGAGTTGGAAGAAATTAGTTCATTTAGTGAGGAAAATATTTCTAAACTAATGGATAGGTCATCAATATGCATTAATTTAATTGGTATATTGTTTGAAAAAAAAGAAAATCAATTTAACTTAATACATTCTGATTTACCCTCGCTACTTTCAAAGGTGTCTTTAAAGAAATCACTTAAACAATTCATTCATTTATCTGCTCTTGGAATTGAGACAGCAACAGACAGTAATTATGCTATGAGTAAATTAGAAGGGGAACGAAAAGTGAGACAAAATTTTCCTTCCTCTGTTATTTTGAAACCTTCCCTAGTATACTCAGTTGATGATAATTTTACTACAAATTTAATGAGTTTGTTAAATATACTTCCAGTAATGCCATTATATTATAATGGTGATACTAAATTTACGCCTATTCACGTTTCTGATCTTACAAATATTATTTTTGAAATAGTGCAAAAAAAAATAACTGGAGAAACTATTGAATGTATTGGTCCACAGGTTCTTACATTTAAAGAAATAATAATAAAAATTTTAAAATCAATTAATAAAAAAAGGTTACTATTCCCTATGCCTCTTATTTTAGCAAAATTGAATGCTAAATTGTTTCAATTAATGCCAAAACCATTATTAACTATGGATCAGCTTAAATTATTAAAGTATGATAATATTATATCAAAAAAATATAAAACAAATTTTGATATAAATGTAGATGCAATCAAAAAATTTGAAGACGAGATTAATCTTTATAGTTATAATTGGTCTAGTGGGGGACAGTTCTCAAAAAAAAGAATTGATAAAAATAATTGATGCTTAATAATATTATATATTTTGTTGTATTTGTAATTTTAGTATTTGTTTTATCTATTGCAGTAAAAGCAATAACAAGAGGCGTTGAAGCAAAACAGGCAATAAAGGAAGAAAAAAGTCTACATACCAACCATGATAATGAAAATCAAAATTTTGAAGTGATTAATCAAATTAAGGACTTGAAAGAATTATACGACAAAGGAATAATTGATGAAAATGAATTTAAAAAAGCAAAAGAAAAAATATTAAAATAGGTTATGCAGATTTAACCTTTTTTTGAATAAATTTTGGTACTTCGTCCTCTTTTTCTACAACATCATCTTTTTTACCCTTTGGCTGAAAAACTATCATTAGGTGTAACGGACAATAAGAAAATTTTTCAACAGTTTTCCTCCCACAAAATGATGAATCTTTTTCATCTGGATGTCCCTCCATGTATTTACAAGTATGCTCATTCAAATCTTCTAAATGTAAATTTTTGGCTGGCTCAAAATTTTTGTCTAGGAGTAAAGATCTAAATCTATTTTTTCTAGTACCTTTTTTTAAATTGTTATTTGTAGTGACAGACCCGGCATTATTATTTGAAACCGTAGATCTAGTTTTAATTTTGGCAGACAAATTTAGTCTATGCGCTTTACCAATTACCGCATTTCTACTTACCCCACCAATTATCTCAGCGATTTGACTGGCGGTCTGACCCTTGCCCCAAAGATCTTTAAGTTTATTAACTTTTTCATCTGTCCAACTCATATGCCTATATTTAGTACTGTAAATTTTTTATATAACACTATCTTGTAATCATAATAAAAAGATACAAACAAGCTTTTTTTTCTGTTTTTTAACAATTATTAAAAAAATTGTTTATTAATAAATACTTATGGTTGAATTACAGAAAAAATATCAAATTGGTTCTAGAAGATTTGGAATAATTAATTGGATAGGCACATATTCATTGTTTAAAAAAGAAGTATTAAGATTTTTAACAGTTTCAGGCCAAACTCTATTTGGCCCAATACTAACAAGTATATTATTTTTAATTGTAATTTCTTTAGCAATTGGAGATCAAAGAAATGACGTGCTAGGAGTTCCATACATAAAATTTTTAGCAAGTGGTTTGATAATGATGCAAGTAATTCAACAAAGTTTTGCACATTCAAGCTCTTCTTTAATGATGGGTAAAATGATGGGTACTATAACAGACGTAGTTCATAGTCCATTGTCGTCATTTGAAGTAGTATTCGCGATAACATTTGCTTCTGCAGCAAGAGGTTTTCTGATTGCTTCAGCTTCAACTTTAATATTCATTTTTTTTATTGATTTGTCAGTACAAAATTATTTCTTGTGGTTTATTTATTTGTTCCTAGGTGGATTGTTTATGGGATCATTAGGTGTAATTGTTGGATTATACGCAGATAAATTTGACCAAATGAGTACAGTTACAAATTTTATAATAGTACCTTTAAGTTTTTTAAGTGGAACTTTCTATAGCATAGATAGATTACCTAGTTTTTTGAAAATTGTAAGTAATTATAATCCTTTTTTTCATATGATAGATGGATTTAGATACTCATTCATTGGACAATTAGATGGTTCTATAATATTTGGTATTTCTTTATTAAGCTTTCTAAGTTTGTTAATAACATATTTTGCATACATTTTAGTACATAAAGGTTATAAAATTAAATCATAATTCAAAATGAGTTCTTTAGCTAAAAATTATAAAAGAAGAAATCTTTCCTTTAGTAAAGGTAGAGGTTCTTTTTTGTTTACAAAAGATGGAGCAAAATTTTTAGATTTTGTTCAAGGTATTGCTGTAAATTCACTTGGGCATACTAATCCAAATCTCGTTAAAGCTATAAATAAACAATCAAATAAACTTTGGCATGTCTCAAACTCTTTTAAAATTCCTGAGGGAGAAGAGTTAGCTAGAAAGTTAACAAGAAAAACTTTTGCTAGCGCAGTTATTTTCCAAAATAGTGGTGCTGAGGCTACAGAAGCAGCGATAAAAGTTGCTAGAAGATATTTCTATTCCATAGGTCAGTCAAAGAAGAATAGGATTTTATGTATAAAAAATTCTTTTCATGGTAGAACTATTGCAGCAATAAACGCTAGTGGTTCAAAAAAAATGGTAGAGGGATTTGGCCCTAAAGTAGGTGGTTTTGATCATTTTGAATTTGGAAATCATGTTGAACTAAAAAAAAAGATTACTAATAAAACCGCTGCTATAATGATTGAACCAATAATGGGTGAAGGGGGTATAAAAGTAATACCTACTTGGTGTTTAAAAGAAATTAGAAAGATTTGTGATAAGAAAAAAATTCTTCTAATTTTAGATGAGGTTCAATGTGGAATAGGCAGATCTGGTAAGTTTTTTTCTTACGAATATGCAAACATTAAGCCAGATATAGTACCAATAGCCAAAGGAATAGGAGGTGGTTTTCCATTAGGCGCTGTTTTGATGACAAAAAAAGTTTCTAAGGCCATGATTCCTGGTACTCATGGATCTACTTTTGGTGGAAACCCACTTGCTATGTCAGTTGGTAATGCTGTTATGGATGAAATTTTTAAAAAGGGTTTTCTTTCAAGAGTTAAAAGCAATTCAAGGTATTTTATTTCAGAATTAAATAAAATAAAAAGTAATTTTCCAAAAATTATTAAAGAAATTAGAGGTGTAGGACTTATTTTAGGAATTCAACTTCATTACGACCAGACCAAATTTATTGATGATTTACTTAAAAATAAATTGTTGACTATTAGAGCGGGTGAAAATGTAATAAGAATTTTGCCACCTCTAAATGTAAATAAAAAAGAAATTGATATGGCTTTGAAAATCATAAATAAAGTTTGCAAACATTATAAAAATTAATGAATAACTTCCTTCATATAAAAGATATCCCAGTAAAACATCTCAAGAAAATTATATCTGACGCAAAAAAAAGAAAAGCAAAAAGAAAAAAATTAAATACATTGGATCCTGATAAAGATGTCCCTTTGAAGGGTAAAATTCTTTTACAAATGTTTGAAAAGTCTAGCCTAAGAACTAGACTAAGTTTTTATTTAGCAATTAAACAATTGGGTGGTGGCTCTTTAACTTTAAGGCCTGAGGAATTACATCTAGGAATTGGAGGTGAAAGTATATCAGATACATCAAAAATTTTATCAACTTATGGAAATGCTTTTATGTTAAGAACTGACTCGGATAAGAAGTTAAATGAATTTAAAAAGTTTTCTAAAATACCAATTATAAATGGATTAAGTCCATCATCACATCCAACGCAAGTTTTGTCAGATATTTTTACAATTCAGGAAATCAAAAAGAAAAGTATTTCTAAATTAAAGCTATGTTGGATTGGTGATGCTAGTAATAATATGATGAATAGTCTTATTGAGGTGTGTGTAAAATTTTCAATACCTTTAAATATTGCATGTCCTAAAGACTACCAACCAAATAAAGCACTAATCCCCTTGATAAAAAAGAAAAATGGAAAAATAAAAATTTTTAATAAAAAAGAATTAGCAGTTAAAAATTGTGATGTGGTTATGACAGATAAGATCATTTCATTGAATGATAAGGTAAATAAGAGAAAGAAACTTAAATCATTTAAAAATTTTAAAGTTGATGCTAAAACAATGAGTCTTGCAAAGAAAAATGCAATATTTTTACATTGTCTTCCAAGAGGTAATGAGGTTACAGATGAAGTTTTTTTAGGAAAGCAGTCAAAAGTATGGGAGCAAGCTCTTAATAGGGTTTATGTTCAAAAAAGTATATTATTATATTGCTTTGATAAATTAAGGTAATTCTAATGGACTGTCTGCATTTGCATTCATATATAATATAACTGACGCTCTATCTTTTTCTTTTTTTAATCCTGCAAAAGCCATCTTTGTTCCTTTAATATAAGAGGCTGGTTTAATTAAAAAACTATTCATTTCCTCAAAAGTCCAATCTTTCCCAAATGCTATCAATGCTTTAGAATATTTATAATCCTCTAATGCACCCATGTTACGACCTAATACATTGTAAAGCGCTGGTCCAATATTATTTCGTCCACCTTTTTTGATAGAATGGCATGCACTACACTTTTTGAAAACTGTTTTACCATGCTCAACACTTCCCATTGCCAATAGAGCAGCTATGTCAACTTCTTGTGCGGAAATAGATTTTTTTGTGTCTGTTTCAGCAAATTCAACTTTATATGCAGATTGAGCTGGCTTCTCAACGTAATAGATGTAATCAGAAATTTTGGTAATTCCAAATATAACTATAAAAATAACTAATACTGCAGCTACAATTTTATTTATTTCAAATGAGTCCATGATTTTTAATTATTAAACTCGTATAACATGTTAAACAAAAAAAATACTAAATTTAATTTTAATTATTGCGTCTGAAAGACGCATAATACTTAATTTATGGACAATACAGTAATTTTAATTCCATCAAGATTAGCAGCAACAAGGCTTCCAAACAAACCATTATTAAAAATAAATAACATTTCTATTATTAATCATGTTTTCAAGATTGCAAAATCATCATTAGTTAGTCAGTGTTACGTTGCTACTGGTGATAAAGAAATATTTGAAGAGGTAACTAATAATGGCGGAAAATGTATTTTAACACGAAGTGATCATGAAACAGGAACTGATAGAATTTTTGAGGCTTTTCAAAAACTAGAAAATGATAATATTGAGTATGTAGTAAATCTTCAAGGAGATGAACCTATGCTTGATATACAAGATATCAATAACCTTATAACTAAGACCATAGAAAAAAAATCAAAAGTTTCAACTTTAGCCTGTGAAATAGAGAATGAAGGATTACTATCAAAAAAAAATATTGTAAAGGTTATCACAAATGAGAAACTTGGAGAAAATAAATTATCAACTGCAGTTTCCTTCTCTAGGGAGGTAAGTAAAACTATACAAAATATTTACCATCATATTGGTATTTATATTTATGATGTTGCTTATTTAAAAAAATTTGTTCAATTAAGGCAAACGAAAAATGAAAAAATAGAAAAGTTAGAACAATTAAGATTAATTGAGAATAATATTAGTATAGATGTTGGTTTAGCAAAAACCAGACCAATTGGCGTTGATACACATGAAGATTATCTGGAATTAAAAAAAATAATGGAATATAAAAATTAAATTATGAAAATTGCTTATCAAGGGGTTGCAGGAAGCTATAGTGAAAGTTGTGCCAAAAAAATGTATCCAGAGTGCGAAACATTACCTTGTAAAACTTTTGATGAATGTTTTGAAAGATCTAGTGAAGATAGTTCAATTAAATCTCTAATACCAGAATCAAATAAAACAACTGGAAATATTGGTGTTGAATATTTAATTTTTAAATACAGATTAAATATTTATGCAGAACACTTTTTTCCAATTAATCACAATCTTTTGGGAATAAGAGGAGCTAACATAAGTGATATAAAAGATGTTTACTCTCATGCTCAAGCTTTAAGTCAATCTTCAAGATTTATTAAGAAAAAAAAATTTATTGAAAATGTAAGGGCTGATACTGCCGGCTCAGCAAAATATGTTTCAGAGACAAAAGACAAATCTAAGGCAGCAATCGCCTCAAGTTTAAGTGCTGAAATATATGGCCTAAAAATTTTACAAGAAAATGTACAGGATGATAAAGACAACGTAACTAGATTCTTGTTACTAGGAAAAGATATCTTTCAACCAGATTTCAGTGACGATCGTCACATAACATCAATATTATTTAAGTTAAAAAGTAAACCAGCAGCCTTGTATTCTGCATTATCAGGTTTTGCAATCAATGGAGTTAATATGAGTAAACTACAAAGTTTTCCTGAAAAAAACTCGTTTTCCTCATATTTTTTTCTATGTGATATCGATGGACACATAGAATCTCCAAAAATTAAAAACTCACTTGAGGAATTAGGTCTGCATTGCCAAGATATGCACGTTCTAGGTGTTTATAAATCTGATAAATTTAGAGAAAAATAAATTTATAACTTTCTTGTAGAATAGAAATTTTTATTGATATAATAAAGTTGGAGGCCAGTCAGGTGGTATTACCACAAATCCCCTAGGATCGAAAGATAGCAAGGGTAGTGAGTATTTTCCAGGTTGGTTGGTCTCCTTAGAAATGACAGAAAATTCAAAAGTACTAGCTTTAAAATATAGACCTCAAGTATTTGAGGATTTAATTGGCCAAGAGGTTATTGCTGAAACAATTAAAAATTCAATAATTTCAGACAAGTCACCTAATGCATTTTTGTTTACAGGTATTAGGGGAGTAGGAAAAACAACTTTCGCAAGAATAGTTGCAAAGTCATTAAATTGTGAGCATAGAATTGAAAACATGTGCAAGAAAAAATGTAGTAACTGTGATGCAATTACAAACTCAAATCATATTGATGTTTTGGAAATGGATGCTGCAAGTAAGACCGGCGTTGATGATGTTAGAGAGCTTATTGAATTTTCAAGATATGGACCAACAACCGCTAAATATAAAATATTTATTATTGATGAGGTTCATATGTTAAGTAAGCAAGCATTTAATGCACTTTTAAAAACATTAGAGGAACCACCAAAATATTTAAAATTTATTTTTGCAACAACCGAAATAAAAAAAATACCTGTAACAGTAATATCGAGATGTCAACGCTTTGACCTCTCTAGAGTGAAATCTGATGAGCTTTTTAATTATATAAAAATGATTAAAGATAAAGAAGGTGGTAAAGTTTCTGATGAAGCTTTAAAATTAATTGTAAAAATTTCAGAAGGATCTGTTAGAGATGCATTATCTTTGTTAGATCGTGGACTTGTAGCCAATCAAAATGATGAGGAATTAAGTCTAGATAAAGCACAAAGTATTTACGGATATTTTGACAAAAGTTCTCTTATAGAATTAATTAAAAATCTGTTTAGTGGTGACGAAAAAAAAGTATTTGAGCTGTATAGAAAAATTTATGATTCTGGTGTAGATCCAAAAATTTTTTTGAATGATTTTCTTGAGGTTTTATACTACCTAAAAAATATCAATTTTATAAAATTAGATGGAAATAATTTTTCTTTAAATGATCAAGATTTTAGTAATCTTTCCTCAATATCTGAAAATTTAGACTCAAAGGACATAATCCTTTTTTGGCAATTTACACTTGATACAATTGAGGAAATTAACATTGTTTCAAATCCAAATTTATCGGTTGAAATGTTCCTTTTCAGATTAATGAGAATAAAAGGTTTTAAGGAGAAGGATGTTGAGGAAAGCTTTACTGGAAAAAATCCTGATACTTTAATTAAAGAATCTGAAAAAAAAATTACAAGTAAAACAATAGATCAAATCAAAAATGTTTCACAACAAGAAAAAATTGAACCAAATTTAAATAAAGATGAAGTAATTAATGAACTTAAAATAGGTTCATTTGAAAGTTTGATAAATCTATGTACGGAGAGAAAAGAAGCTAAGCTTAAATATGAGCTTGAAACTAATACAAATTTAGTTTCATTTTCCGAGGGTTTAATAGAAATATCTTTTAATGAAAAGTTAGACAAAGACTTTATTAAAAATCTATCTAACAAACTTTACGAATGGACATCTAAGAGATGGATTATCTCACTATCAAAAAACCAAGGACAAATTTCAAAAAAAGAAAAAAATAAAATTGATGAGAAAAAAAAATTTGATGATGTTAAAAAGTCTGAAGCCTATAAAAAAGTGATCGAAGCATTTCCTGATGCAGAATTAATAAATGTTGAGTTGAAGGAGGATTAGAATGACAGATTTTTCAAAATTAATGGAAAAAGCTAAAGAAATTGAAAGTAAAATGAAAGAAAGCCAAGAAAATATTAAAAAGATTGAGGTTGAAGGTGTCTCAGGAGCTAATGATGTTAAGGTTACGTTAAATGGAGAGGGAACCATGATATCAATTAAACTTAGTGAAAATGTTTTAAAAGAGGAAAAAGTAATATTAGAAGATCTTATTACTGCTGCACATAATAACGCAAAATCACAACTTAAATCAAAAACTGCAGAGGAAATTTCTAAGGCCTCAGGAAATTTTGGAATACCTGGATTTAAGTGGCCTTTATAATTTAAATGCAAAATATTCCTGAAATAGAAAATTTAATCAAACTTATATCTAAGTTACCAGGGCTAGGACCTAAGTCTGCAAAAAGAATAATATTAAAAATGATTAATAACCGACAAGAGTTACTAAAGCCTTTGGCTCAAAATTTGAGTGAAGTTTTTAAAAATATTGTTAGATGTAAAATTTGTGGAACATTGAAGCCTAATACAATTAACTGCAATTATAATAATTGTGAAATAGTAGAAAAAAAATATAATAAAATTTGTGTTGTAGAAAATATTTCAGATCAGTGGGCAATAGAAAGTTCTTCAATTTTTCAAGGTTACTTCCATATTTTAGGAGGAACTCTCTCAAACAATAATAATAGTAATAGAGAGGACTTGCTTATTAACTCTCTTATAGAAAGAATAAATAAAGATGATATTGAAGAAGTAATTTTAGCAACTAGCGCAACTGTAGAAGGTCAAACTACAGCATTTTATATTCAAGACAGTCTAAAAAAAACTGACGTCAAAGTTTCAAAACTAGCCCAAGGTTTACCAGTAGGCGGAGAAATCGAAAATTTAGATGATGGTACTCTTATATCTGCATTTAAAAATAGAAAAAAGATAGAGGCTTAATTAGCTTTTTTTAATTAATCTATTTAAATGTAAGAGAGGTTCTGTATAGCCAGAAGGCTGTGATTTTCCATGAAAAATTAATTCACATGCCGCTTTAAAAGCAATAGATTTATCATACTCCGGCGACATACTTTCGTAATTAGAGTCATCTTTATTCTGTTTATCTACAACTTTTGCCATTTTTTTTAAAATTTCAAGAACTTGTCTATTCGAACACAAGCCATGATGAAGCCAATTAGCAATATGTTGAGATGAAATTCTTAAGGTTGCTCTATCTTCCATTAATCCAATATCATTTATATCTGGAACCTTGGAACAACCTATACCTTGATCAATCCATCTTACTACATAACCCAAAATAGTTTGGGCAGAATTTGAAATTTCAGTATTAATTTCATCAACAGACCAATTAGGACGATCTGCTATTGGAATAGTAAGAAGATCAGATAGTTTTGATGGCTCTCTTTTTAATAATGCTTTTTGTTTTTCAAAAATATTTACTTCATGATAGTGCATAACATGCAATGCAGCGGCAGTTGGGGAAGGAACCCAAGCACAATTTGCACCAGCATTCACATGTCCAATTTTTTGTTCCATCATTTCGTTCATTTTGTCTGGCATGGCCCACATTCCTTTACCTATTTGAGCAACTCCTGAAAAACCACATTTTAAGCCTACATCTACGTTATTGTCCTCATAGGTTTTAATCCACTTAGACTCTTTCATATCTCCTTTTTTTATCATAGGTCCAGCTTCCATTGAGGTGTGCATCTCATCACCAGTTCTATCTAAAAATCCAGTGTTTATAAAAAATACTCTATCTTTAAGTGTTCTAATACATTCTTTAAGGTTCGCAGATGTTCTTCTTTCTTCATCCATAATTCCACACTTAATTGTATTTTTTTCTAATTTTAAAACTTCTTCAACTTTTGTAAAAATTAAATTAGTGAATTCTGTTTCTTCTGGCCCATGCATTTTTGGTTTTACAATATAAATTGATCCTGTTCTTGAATTGCCTTTTCTTTTAAAATCATGAATACAAGCTGCTGAAGTAATGAAAGCGTCCATTATTCCCTCAGGAACTTCCGAACCATCATTTAATGTGATTGCAGGGTTTGTCATTAAGTGCCCAACATTTCTCACAAGCAGAAGACTTCTTCCATGAAGTTTTGATTTTTCACCATTCAATGCAATATAACTTCTATCTGGATTAAGTTTTCTTTCTAATTCTTTACCATTTTTTACAAATATTGATTTTAAATTTCCTTTCATCAATCCTAGCCAATTTCTATAACAAGTTACTTTATCTTCAGCATCTACTGCAGCTACACTATCTTCATGGTCACAAATTGTTGACACAGCTGACTCAATTATAATATCGCTTATACCAGCAGCATCTCTTGCAGCACTAAATGCTCTAGGATTAATAATTATTTCAAGATGAAGATTATTATTTTTTAAGATTATAGCATTTGGCTTAGCTGCATCTCCTCTATGACCAATAAACTTCTCTAAATCTGATAAACTATATTCTTTATTTTCCTTATAGATTACGAGTTTTTTATTATTTACTGCTAAACCAGTAATATCTTTCCAGTCAAGATCTTTTATTGAAAAATATTTGTTTAAAAAGTTTCTAGTGTACTTAATTACTTCTTGTCCTCTTAAAGGGTCGTATTTTTCACTTCCACTTTCTTCAGTCTCAATGATATTTGAACCGTAAAGACTATCATATAAACTTACCCACCTCGCGTTCGCAGCATTAAGGCTATATCTAGAGTTCATAATTGGAACAACTAATTGTGGTCCTGCTATATTAGATATTTCCTCATCCAAATTTTTTGTTGAAATTTTAAAATCGTCTTTTTCTTTTTTTAAATAACCTATTTCTTCTAAAAAATTTTTATATTTATTATAGTCAAGTTCTTGACCTCTATTTTTTTTATGCCAAAGATCTATTTCTTGTTGTAAAGTTTCTCTAAATTCGAGTAATTTTTTATTTTTAGGTGCTAAATCATGCACCACTTTATCGAAGCCTTTCCAAAATTCATCAACACTCACGTCGGTATCCAGTAAAAGCTCGTTTTTGACAAAATCAGCAAGCTCTTTTGCTACAGATAAGTTGTGAATTTTGATATATTCTTCTCTCATAAATTGAAAATCTTATAATAAATTTTCATTTTTGCGCAATCTAAATTACTCATAAATTTTAACAATTTATTGCCTTTTTTGTTTATGATAATGCTATCAAATGAAAAATTACTTAAATTTTGAGACAGATATAAAAAAACTCGAAGAAGAATTAGATAAACTTAAAGATCCTTATAATCAGGAAGGTTTATCTGAAGTTGATACATCAAAAATAAGTAAAGTAGAGGAAGAAATTAATGAAAAGTTAGAAAAAATTTATTCCAATTTAGATCCATGGCAGACAGCATTAGTTGCTCGTCATGAAGATAGACCTAAAGCAAAATTTTTTATTGAAAATCTTTTCGATGATTTTATTCAGCTTTCAGGAGATAGATATTACGGCGAAGATAAAGCTGTTATAGCCGGTTTTGCCAAATTCGATGGAAAATCTGTTTTAGTAATTGGTCAAGAAAAAGGATCAGATCTTAATAAAAGAATAGATCATAATTTTGGAATGATGAGACCAGAGGGTTATAGAAAAACAATAAGACTTATGGAGTTAGCGAATAAATTTAAAATTCCAATTATTTCTATTGTAGATACTCCAGGCGCATATCCAGGAGTTGGCGCAGAGGAAAGGGGTCAAGCCGAGGCAATAGCAAAATCTATTGAATGCTCAATGAAATTAACTGTTCCTACAATAGCGATTATAATTGGGGAAGGTGGGTCTGGTGGTGCAATAGCTTTAGCTTCATCTAATAAAGTGATTATGCTTCAAAACGCAATATACTCAGTAATTTCTCCTGAAGGATGTGCTACTATTTTATGGCGAGACCCAAAAAAAACTTTAGAAGCTGCAACTGCAATGAAAATGTCATCTAGTGATCTTTTAAAATTAAATATAATTGATGAAATAATTCCAGAACCAGTTGGAGGTGCTCATCGAGATAAAGATCTGATATTGGATAATGTAAGAGAATCATTAAAGAAAAATTTAGTTTTTTTTGAGACAATGGATAAAGAAGAAATTCTTACTCATAGAAAAAATAAATTTTTGTCAATCGGAAGAAATAAAGGATTTACAACACAATCAGAAGATGGAAATGATCTATCTATGAAGGCAAGTATACTTGAAAATATTAACCAAAATTTTAAGAAGAATTCTAAAATTTATTATGGAGTATCTGCTGCGGTTTTATTGATATTATTTTTAAGTATTCTTTTATAAAGCGCCACAACAATGCTTGAACTTTTTCCCTGTTGCCTCACATCTTGCGTTTCTAGAAATTTTTCCTTCTCTATTTGTTACAAGTAAACATTTTGGATTATTATTTGTATTTATGCTTTTTTCATTTTGAACGTCATTTTGATCATCATTTTTTTCTATAAGTTTTAAATTAAATAAAATTGTAATTAAATCATACTTAAGTTTACTTAATAAATTTTCAAAAAGTGTAAATGCCTCTTTCTTGTATTCTACCAAAGGATCTCTTTGTCCGTAAGATCTTAAACCAATTACTTGTCTTAATTGCTCTAAATATTGAATATGTAATTTCCAATTTTGATCAATAAGTTGTAAAAAAATTCTTTTTTCTATTTCGTTATATTGCTCTTCATTTAACATTTTTATTCGTTCTTCTCTTAAATTCTTAAATTTATTTTTTATTTGTTCTTCAAAATCCTTATTTTCAAGATTAACTAATTCATTAATTTCACTTTCTTCAAATGATTTGCCAAATAAAGATTTTAATTGCATATGGATTTCATTTGATCCTGCATTGGCTAACTTTTTTGTTTTCTTAAGTTTCAAATCATCAATAATTTCATCTAGAAAATTTTCAGAATATTGTTTAGAGTCTTTATTTTCAATTACCTCATTTCTTTGTGAAAATATTACTTGCCTTTGATCGTTTAAAACATTGTCAAACTTTAAAAGAGTTTTTCTAATATCAAAATTTCTTGCCTCAACTTTTTGTTGTGCTCTTTCTAATGCTTTATTTATCCATGGATGGTCTATACTTTCCCCATCTTTAAGTCCAAGTTTTTCAAGTATATTATTCATAGACTCAGACCCAAATATTCTCATTAAATCATCCTCTAAACTTACATAGAATATAGAGCTACCCTCATCACCTTGTCTGCCAGATCTTCCTCTTGCTTGATTGTCTACCCTCCTACTTTCCATTCTTTCTGTGCCAATTACAAACAAACCACCTAGTTTTTTTATTTCATCTTTATCGCTCTCATCTTGGCCTCCCAATTTGATGTCGACACCTCTACCTGAAATACTCGTTGTAATAATTATTGAATTTCTTTTTCCAGCATCTGCAATAATTTCAGCTTCTCTTTCGTGATTTTTGGCATTTAAAACTGTATGTTTGATTCTTCTTTTATTTAATAGATTGGAGAAGTGTTCAGATTTATTTATACTTGAAGTAAAAACTAATAATGGTTGCCCTTTTGTATTACATTCAACAATCTTACTAATTATAGCTTCATCTTTTTCTTTACTAGTTCTAAATATTTGATCATTTGAATCTTTTCTTATCATCTTCTTGTTAGTAGGAATTGAAACAACTGGAAGATTATAAATTTCAAAAAACTCTTCTGACTCTGTTAATGCTGTACCAGTGCATCCGGCTATTTTTTTGTAAAGTTTAAAATAATTTTGGTAGGTAATTGATGCTAAAGTTTGATTTTCAGCATTAATTGTTAAATTTTCTTTTGCCTCTAGACTTTGATGAAGACCATCACCAAATCTTCTTCCTGGCAGTTGTCTACCTGTTTGCTCATCGATTATTATTATTTGCCCATCTTTTACAATGTAATCTCTACCGCTTTGAAAAAGATGGATTGCACGTAATGATTGATTAACTAGGTGAACAACATGAAGGTTTTCTGGATCGTAAAAATTTTTATTTTTAAGTATACCAGCATTAGAAAATATACTTTCAACATTATCTACACCCTTATTAGTTAATAAAATATTTCTATCTTTTTCATCTATTTCAAAATCGTCTACTTTTAAATTTTTCACAAGCTTATCAACAGCTATGTATTGATTGGTCTTATCTTCTGTTGCTCCTGAAATTATTAGAGGTGTTCTAGCCTCATCAATTAAACAAGAGTCAATTTCATCAACAATTGCATAATTATGTTCTCTTTGAACCATAGTCTCTTTTGAAAATTTCATATTATCTCTTAAATAATCAAAGCCTAATTCACTATTAGTAGAATAAGTTATATCTTTTGAATAATTTTGTTTTCTTTCCAAATCATCTTGCCCAGTATTAATGTATCCACAAGATAAACCTAAAAAGTTATAAATCTTACCCATATTCTCACTATCTCTCTTTGCCAAGTAATCATTTACAGTTACTATGTGGACACCTTTTTTTTCAAGAGCATTAAGGAAAGCCGCAAGTGCTATAGTTAATGTTTTACCTTCTCCAGTTTTCATTTCAGCAATTTTATTCTCATGAATTACAACACCACCAATTAGCTGAACATCAAAGTGTCTTTCATTTCTAATTCTTTTAGAGGCTTCTCTGACCATTGAGAAAGCCTCAGGCAATACTTCGTTTAGACTTTTGCCATTTTTAACATCTTCAATTAGCTGCTCAGTTTTTTTGGGAAACATTTCGTCAGATAAATTTTCTAAATCTTTTTCTAAAAGATTAACTTTATTGACTATTTGTTTAATTCGGCCTAGTTCTTTTTCATTTCCGCTTTTAATTAGCTTTGAAAATATATTAAGTGGGTTGAACATTTTGATATAAAATTAATTATTAGAAATATATAGTAATTAATTAATTATTTTAAATATAATGAAATTTAACATAAACAATTTTATAAAAACTAGCAGTCAAACCTCTAAAATTGTTGATTTTCAAGATTTAGATCATATTGATGGGGTTTCAATTTCAGCAGTCAACTCTGGTCTGTACAAATTTAAGAGAGATGATTTAGTTTTATTTTATTTTAGAGATGGAGCAAATTATGCCTCTGTATATACCCAATCAAAGTTAATATCAGAAAATTTAAAATGGAATAAAAAAATTAAATCAAAAAAAATATTTGCATTATTAGTTAACACTAGAAATGCCAATGCATTAACAGGTCCAGAAGGGTATGATGCACTGAAGAAAATTTCTTTAGACTTGTCCTCAAAATTAACTGAGATACAGAAAAGAGATGAAGATGTTCCAAAACAGATTTCTTCAAAAGAAATACTATTTGGTTGTACAGGCACTATAGGAGAAAAATTTCCAATAGAAAAAATTAAAAATTCATTGCCAGAATTAGTCGATAAATTAAAATATACACAAAATAAATTAATCTGGATGAAAGCTGCAATGGGTATAATCACAACAGATTTGAAACCTAAAGTCTCAATGGCTGAGACAAAAATTGGTTCATCAACAATTAAAATTTATGGAATCGCAAAAGGCTCAGGTATGATTTATCCTAATATGGCAACTACATTGTGTTATATATTTACTGATGCAAACTTACCATCATCAGTTTTAAATGATGTCTTAAAAATAAATGTAAAGACAACATTCAATGCAATTTCATGTGATGGCGATACAAGTACAAATGATATGGTTTCTATATTTTCTACAAGAAAAGTTAATCATTCAGAAATTAAAAAATATAGTGATAGTAGTCTCAAAAATTTTAATAAGGCAGTTAACGATGTTTTATTAAATTTAGCTAAGCAAGTTGTCTCTGATGGAGAAGGAGCATCTAAATTTATTTCTATTAATTGCATCAATTGCAGAACTGAAAAAGATGCAAAAAATATATCTTTCAAAATAGCAAACTCACTATTAGTAAAGACAGCTATTGCTGGGGAAGATCCAAACTGGGGGAGAGTAGCTATGGCGATTGGAAACAGTGATACCAAAATCAATGAACAAAAATTATCTATTTCTTTTGGACCATATAAAATTTATCATAAAGGATCTCTATACAAATCTTATGATGAAGAAAAAGTTATGGAATATATGAAAGGTAAATCAATTGAGATAGAGGTTGATATTGGTCAGGGAATTAAAAAATTTAAAGCGTACACTATGGATTTAACAAAAAAATATATTGAAATTAATGGTGATTATAGGACTTAGCTATATTGAAATTTTATAGATTAATATTTAGATACTAGTAATGATTAAGTATTTACTAAAATGTAAAGATTGCGAGCAAGAATTTGAAAGTTGGTTTGGTACTTCTGATGAATATGATAGATTGCTAAAATTAAAACTTTTAAATTGTCAATCTTGTGAGTCAATAAATGTTGAAAAAACATTGATGTCTCCAAATTTAGTGAACACTAAGAAAAAACAAAATTCAAAAGAAATTAAAAAATATAAAGAGATTCGTAAAAAACTTTCAGATTACAAAAAATTTATTAGAGACAATTTTGAGTATGTGGGAGAAAATTTTACTTATAAAGCTAGATCAATTCATTACGACAAAAAAAAACCGAAAAAAGGCATTTATGGTAGCGCATCACTTAAAGATGTTAAGGAACTAAGTGAAGAAGGAATAGAAACTGATATTATTCCATGGATTGAAGATGATAAAAATTAAACTTTCTTAAATTCCGAAATATAATTTACAGATTTATCAGACGTAACAGACCATTTACCTAAAATGGGGTTGAAGGTCATTCCATCAATTTTTTTTAATTCTAATGAATTTTTTTTACAAATATTTGTCAAATATTCTGGTTTAACAAATTTTTCCCAATCGTGAGTCCCTATTGGTAACCACTTTAAAACATACTCAGCACCTACAATCGCAAACAAATAAGATTTAAGTGTTTTGTTTAAAGTAGCTATAAACATAACACCTGATTTCTTTAAAAATTTTGAACTTTCTTTAATAAAAAAATCAACATCTTCGACATGTTCAACAATTTCCATATTCAAAATAATATCAAATCTTTTCTTAATTTTTAAATTTTCTGGAGAGGAATTATAATATTTAATTTTAAGTTTACTTTTTTTTAAATGATACTTAGCAACTTGTATATTCTTTAAAGAAGCATCTATTCCAACAACATCTGCTCCAAGTCTAGCCATAGGCTCTGATAGTAATCCACCACCACATCCAATATCTAAAAGACTTAAGCCTTTAAAGGGTTCATGGTCTTTTTTAATTTTAAACTCAGATAAAATAGTATCTCTAATATATTTTATTCTGATCGGGTTAAATTTATGCAATGGCTTAAATTTTCCGTTAGGATCCCACCATTCCTCAGCTATTTTTGAAAATTTTTCTATTTCTTTTTTATTTATTGTGTTATTTTTCATTGTTTATTGACATTACAATCAAGATGTATTTTATCAATATATTTTAACTTAAACTAAAAATAATTATCAATGAAAATAATTGTATTGAAATTTGGAGGTACTTCAGTTGGCACAACTGATAGAATTAAAAAAGTTGCAAAAATTATTGCTAAATACAAAAAAAAATATGCTGTAATTGTACTTTCTTCAGCAATGAGTGGTGTGACAAATAACTTAATAAAATTGTCCAAAAAAATTAGTAAAAATTTTTCTGACGCAGAGTACGATGTTTTAGTTTCATCTGGAGAACAAATGTCCTGCTCATTGATTTCTGCTGAACTAATTGATAAAGGATTTAACTCAAGATCTTGGATATCATGGCAAGTTCCCATCATTACTGAGGGAAAATACAAATATTCAAGAATTAATAAAATTAATAAATCTCAAATTATTAGATATTTAAAAAAAGGAGGAATTCCTATCATTACAGGATTTCAAGGAATAAATAACAATAACAGAATAACAACAATTGGAAGAGGTGGTACAGATGCAAGTGCTATTATGTTTGCAAAGTTTTTCAATGCAGAAAAGTGTATAATATACACAGATGTTGATGGTGTTTATTCTACAGATCCAAACAAACTAAAATCGGCAAAAAAAATAAAAGCTATATCCTACGAGGAAATGCTTGAAATGGCTTCACTTGGAGCAAAAGTAATGCAACCTCATTCGATTCAAGATGCAAGGTTAAACAGGGTAGATATAGAGGTGAAATCCTCTTTCACTAATAATAAAGGCACTTTAATTACTAAAAGAAAAAATATAATAAATAATAAGATTATAACTGGAATTACAAGCACATCTAACGATTCAAAAGTAACTCTTTTGGGAGTTAGAGATAAACCTGGTATAGCCGCATCAATTTTCAAACCTTTATCTGAAAACTCTATCAATGTAGATATGGTTGTTCAAAATATTTCTGCTGATGGAAAAGAAACTGATTTAACTTTTACGATAAAATCTGAGGAATTAGGTAAAACAAAAAAAATTATTTTACAAAACAATAAAATAAATTTTAGAGATTTAATATTTGACAAGAATGTTTCGAAAGTTTCAATTATAGGAGTTGGAATGATAACAACTCCTGGAGTTACATATAGAATGTTCCAAACACTTGCTAAAGAAAAAATAAATATTTTGGTAATATCTACCTCAGAAATAAAAATTTCTGTACTTATAAATAAAAAAAATGTGAATAAAGCTATTAAATCTCTCCATAAAGAATTTAAATTAAATAACTAACAAATGAGTATTAGACCATTTAGAGAAATAAAAAGAAGAAAAACAAGAGAGATCAGCGTTGGTAACGTCAAAGTTGGAGGAGACAATCCAATTTCTGTTCAATCAATGACAAATACGCTTACTAAAAATGTTAAAGAGACTATAAATCAAATCGAAAGAGTTGCAGAAGCTGGAGCAGATATAGTGAGAGTATCTTGTCCGGATGAAGATTCAACAAGGGCCCTAAAAGATATTATTAAACATACTTCGTTACCAATTGTTGCCGATATCCATTTTCATTATAAAAGAGCAATTGAAGCAGCAGAGAGCAGAGCGGCATGCCTAAGAATAAATCCAGGAAATATTGGAGATAAAGCAAAAATAAAAGAAGTAATTTCTGCAGCAAAAAATAATAATTGTTCTATTAGAATAGGTGTTAATGCAGGGTCTTTAGAACGAGATTTATTAGAAAAATATAAAGAGCCTTGTCCTGAAGCATTAGTAGAAAGTGCATTGAGAAATATCAGAATTGTTGAAGACTTAGACTTTTATGAATTTAAAGTTAGTGTTAAATCGTCTGATGTATTTCTCTCAATTGAAGCATATAGACAACTTTCTAAAGTTTGTGATTATCCACTCCATCTAGGTATCACTGAGGCTGGGACTTTTTTACCTGGCAGTATAAAATCATCAATTGGATTTGGATCGCTTCTTCTCAGTGGAATTGGAGATACTATAAGAGTTTCTTTGTCTGATGACCCAGTGGAAGAGATAAAGGTTGGTAACGAAATACTCAAATCATTAAATTTAAGAAACAGAGGAGTAAAAATCATTTCATGTCCCTCGTGCGCTAGGCAAGCTTTTGATGTAATTGAGACTGTTAAAAAATTAGAACAAAGTCTTTCGCATATTAAAACTCCAATTTCATTATCTATAATTGGATGTGTTGTAAATGGACCAGGCGAGGCAGCACAAACAGATATTGGTATTACTGGAGGTGGAAAAGGTAATAATATGCTTTATTTAAATGGAATTGAGAGTAATAAAATATCAAGTAATGAAATGATCTCTAAAGTAGTAAAATTAGTTGAGGAAAAAGCAAAAGAAATTGAAAACGCTTAATAATGATACCTTTAGCAAAAGTTCAAGACTTAATTAAAAAGCATGCCAAATTAGAAAAAGAACTCTCCTCTGAAGATATTGATAAAAACTCTTTTGCAGAAAAGTCAAAAGAATATTCAGATTTGAATGAAATTATAAAAGAAGCTAATTCATATTATAATTATAAGAAAAATAAGGAAGAGCTAGAAAAATTACTAAACGATGATAGTTCTGAAAAAGAAATTAAAGACTTGGCAATGAATGAATTGAATGAACTTGAAAAAAATAATGAAAATAATGAAAAAAAAATCAAATTATTTTTATTACCTAAAGACGAAGCTGATACTAAAAATGCTATCATAGAAATAAGAGCTGGAACAGGTGGACTGGAAGCAAGTTTGTTTGCATCTGATCTATTTAAAATGTACGAAAAAGTTAGTCATAAAAAAAAGTGGTTGCTTGAAGTAATATCTATATCTAAAAGTGACGCTGGTGGATTAAAAGAGGTAATAGCTTCAATAAAAGGTAAAAATATTTATTCATCACTAAAATATGAGAGCGGTGTTCATAGAGTTCAAAGAGTTCCGGACACTGAAACCCAAGGTAGAGTTCATACTTCAGCTGCGACTGTTGCAGTAATGCCAGAAGCAGAAGAGGTCGATGTAAAAATTGAGGATAAAGATTTAAGAATTGATGTATTCAGAAGTAGTGGACCAGGTGGGCAGAGTGTAAATACTACAGACTCTGCTGTTAGAATTACACATGTTCCTACAGGTATAGTTGTTAGTCAACAAGATGAAAAATCTCAGATAAGAAATAAGGAAAAAGGACTCAAAATCCTCAGATCTAGAATTTATGAATTAGAGAGACAGAAGAGAGATGATGAGAGATCTAAAGATAGAAAAAATAAAATAGGTACCGGAGATAGATCTGAGAGAATTAGAACTTACAATTTTCCTCAAGGAAGAGTTACAGATCATAGAATAAATTTAACTTTACACAAATTATCTGAATTTTTAGAAGGTGAGATATTTGATGAAATGATAGAAAACTTAGTTATCCAAGCTCAAGAAACTGAATTAAGTAGCATATAATGAATTATATTGAAATTTTAAATAATGGTAAGAATTTTTTAAAAAAAAATAAAATTAAAAATCCAATTCTTGACTCTGAATTACTGCTATCAAAAGTTTTAAATAAGAGCAGAGAGGAAATATTGCTAAATTCTAACTACATTTTAAAAAAACAAGAAATTAATACATTTAATAGTTATTTATTAAGAAGAAAATACAATGAACCAATCGCTTATATTTTAGGCTTTAAATATTTTTGGAAATATAAATTTATAACTAACAATTCAGTACTTATTCCACGACCTGATACTGAGTTAATTGTAGAAGAATGTTTGAAATATTTACCAATTAATAAATCAAAGAAAATTTTAGATATTGGAACTGGATCTGGGTGTATTATAATTTCTATATTAAAAGAAAGGTTTAAATGTATAGCTACTGCGCTAGATTTATCAAATAGGGCATTAAATGTTGCAAAATCTAATGCAAAATTACATCAGTTAGAAAATAAAATTAATTTTATTAATATCGATATTGACAAATATAATTCTTATAACTATGATTTAATTATATCTAATCCTCCCTATATTAATGATGTAGATTTAAGTAGATTAGATGATGATATAAAATTTCATGAACCTAAAATAGCTTTATCTGGAGGTTTTGATGGTTTTAGAGATATTAAAAAAGTAATTATAAAAAGTAAAAACTTGTTGAAAAGAAATGGGAAATTAATAATTGAAATTGGAAGCAAACAAAGGAATCGATCTATAAAAATATTAAGTGAAAATGGTTTTTATATTAATAAAATATCCACAGATTTATCAGGAAAAGATAGATGTATAATAAGTACTAAATTATAAAAATGAACAACTTCAAAAATAATAATAGAAGAACTCGATTTAAGTCAAATGGAGACAGAAATTTTAGACGAAATGGAAATGGACATAAAAATAATGGAGATTTCAACAATGGTTCTTCTTTTAAAAGAAGACATCCAGGAAAGAATAATCAAAATGCTGCAAAACTCGTTGAGAAATACAATGATCTTGCAAGAGAAGCTCTTTCAAATGGAGATAAGATTTTGTCAGAAAATTACTTACAACACTCTGAACATTTTTCTCGAATACTTATATCACAGGAAAACTTAAAGATTAACTCTGAAAACTTAAATGATAATAATGTTAGTAATCAAATTAAGAAAGAGACTGATTTAAAAGAATTAGAAGAATCAACAAACAAATAATTTACATTTTAGATATTAGATTAGATTTTAGAACATCAATTTTAATTTTATTTACTTCAAATATTTTTCGCTGATTACCTTTCAAAACTTTTCCAGAAGGTAATTTAAGTTTTTGAGAATTTATTTTTTTTCCATTTTCTATTACTTCATAATGTAAATGAGGACCAGTAGAAAGACCTGTAGATCCCACGTATCCAATTATTTGTCCTTGCTTAACTCTTGAACCCTTTTTGATACCTTTTGCAAATTTAAACATTAGGCATTTTTAATGTTTTTTTGATTAAGTGGCTTTTGAATTAATGAAACAGGATATTTTTTCTTTTCTATTTCAATAGATAAATTTTTATCAATTAAATTTTTAATTGTATTAACAGAATTTACATAACCAAAAGACATATTTTTTTCAAAATTGAATGAATAATTCCCTGAAGTTGTTCTACCAATTATTTTATCATCTAAGTAAATCGGTTCTTCATGAAGCAGCAGAGGTTGTCCTGGTTTATTATCTTTAAGAACCATCATTAAGAACAATTTTGTTGGTTTTTGATCTTTAATTTTTAATAAAGCTTCTTTTCCAATAAAATTAATATTTTTTTTATAACTGATAGCAAATTGAAGTCCAGCTTGGTATTGATTCTCTTCGGGGGATATATCATGCCCCCAATGTAAAAACCCACTTTCCATTCTCATTATATCCATTGCGTGCGCCCCACATAGAGATAAATTATGATTTTTACCTTCATTGACTATAGTTAAGAAAAGTTTTTTGCTATCTTCTATCTTTACATATAACTCAAATCCAATTTCACCCACATAGGACAGTCTTTGAGCCCAAACATCAATTCCATCTATATTCACCTTTTTACCATGACTAAATTTTATTCCTTCATTTGAAAAATCATTATCACTTATATTTGATAATAGTTTTCTGGTATTTGGTCCATACAATCCTAAGCATGCAAAATCCTCTGTTACATCTTTAAAGTTTATTTTTTCTGAGAGGTATTTTTTTATATGAAATTTATCGTGTTCTCTTGTTGCAGCTGGACCTATTATTCTAAAATGATTTTTAGTCAGGCAAGTTATAGTTACATCTGTCTCTATACCACCATCTTCATTTAGCATCTGGGTGTAAGTTGATCTACCCTCTACATCTTTTATATTTGCTGTACACAATTTTTGTAATTCATCATGGACATTTTCTCCAGCAAGATCAAATTTAGAAAAAGGTGTTAATTCGAATAATCCGACATTTTTTCTTGTATTTTTGGTCTCATATTCAGCAGATGGATACCAATTTTGATAACCAAAACTGTATTCATATTCAGCTTTTGCACCATTTAAAGAATACCACATGGGTCTCTCAAAACCGCCTGAAGATCCAAAACAAGCACCTAATTTTTTTAATTCTTCATGGTATGGTAAAGTGATTTGGTTTCTTGAAGTTTGATGTTGTTTATATGGCCAATGCATTCCATATAAATCGCCAAGTGTCTCTGTCACTCTTTCCATAATAAATTTTTTTGAAGAATGGAATTGTTGAAATCTTTTTATATCTACCGAGAATAAATCCTCATTAATATGTCCATTGATCATCCATTCAGCAGTAACACGACCTGCGCCACCTGAACTTGCTATACCGATGCTATTAAACCCGCAACAAGTGAATAAGTTTTTTATTTCTGGAGTCTCTCCTAATAAATATTGCGTATCAGGTGTAAAAGATTCTGGGCCAGAGAAAAATTTTCTAATTCCTGCATTTTCTAACATTGGCAATCTATGAAAAGATTTTTTTAAATAAGGTTCAAAATGATCAAAATCATCTGGCAATTCTCCAAAAGAAAAATTTTCTGGTACAATACCAGTATCTTTAAAAGCAGGTTTGGCATTTGGTTCAAAAATTCCAACTAACATTTTCCCAGCATCTTCTTTTAGATAAAGACAATTATTATAATCTCTCAAAACTGGTAAATTTGTAGGTAGATCTTTCATCGGCTCCGTGATCACATAAAAATGTTCATTAGGATATAATGGAATACTCACATTCATTTTTTCACCAATTTGCCTAGACCACATACCAGTAGCTAGAACAATATACTCACAATCTATTTTTCCTTGTTCAGTCTCTACTCCAACTATAGATTTATTTTTGACCAAAATTTTTGTAACAGGTGTTTTTTCAAAAATTTTTGCACCTTCCATCCTAGCCGCTTTTGCTAAAACGTTGGTGACACCTACTGGATCAGCCTGTCCATCTTTAGGCATAAAAACACTTCCAATAATATCCTCGTTATTTACTACTGGGTATAAATCTTTTGTTTGTTTTTTATCTAAAACTTGCACTTCAACATCTGATAATTGAGCTGTCGTTGCTTGTCTTAGTAACTCTTGCATTCTATCATTTGTTGTTGCAACTGTAATTGCACCATTTTGTTTTAATCCAATTGATAAACCAGTCTTTTTTTCTAAATCTTGGTAAAGATCTAAAGTATATTTTCTAAGTTTTGTTATAGTTGATGATGCTCCTAATTGGCCCATAAGACCGGCAGCGTGCCAAGTTGTTCCTGATGTCAATTGATCTCTTTCTAATAAAACGACATCTTTCCAACCAAATTTAGCAAGATGGTATGCGCATGATGTACCTGCAACACCGCCTCCAATTACTACAACTTTTGAGCTTTTTGGTAATTCTTTATCCATGGATTTATTATTAACGTACAATAATAATTAAAAACAGACAATGTGGTCAATATGAATTGGTCTTTTAATACCAAATTTTTCATCTATCTCATGTTGATGAATATGATGAGAATGTACGAATACAGGAATTTGTAAGTTACTTTCAGTTTTAAGGGTGTAGATAAAATTTGTTCCTCTGAATTTTCGATCAACTACTTCCAATTTTAAATTACTTTTGTCATCATGCTCTAGATCTTCAGGTTGCAATAAAAGTTTAACATCAGATCCATTAGGGTAATGTTTTACAAAATTGCCTTGGATTGTTCCTAGATCTTTATTTTCTAAACTATTCTCACTTGTTACTTTTGCTGGAATTAATATTCCTCTATTTAAAAAATTTACAACCTCAATTGAATTTGGAAAGTGATAAACATTGTATGGGTCGTCAAATTGTTTAAGTTGTTTATTTAAAATAATTCCACACTTGCTTCCCAAATAAAAAGCTTCATATGAGTCATGTGTTACAATAATAGTTGTTATTTTAGATTTGCTTAATAATTGTTTTAACTCAACTTGAATTTCTTCTTTAAAACTTTGATCAACATTTGAAAGTGGTTCATCTAGAAGAAGTAAATCTGGATTAGAAACTAATGATCTTGCAAGCGATGCTCTTTGAGCTTCTCCAGCACTTATTTCATGAGGATATTTATTTAATATTTTTTTTAGGTTTAAAAAACTAATTATTTCTTTTGGATTTATTTTCTTTTTCTTTTTACTTTTTTTTTCAGTACCAATTAAAATATTTTTTTCAACGTTGTAGTGAGGAAATAAACTATTTTCTTGAAAAGCAAGTGATATGTTTCGGTCCTCTGGTTCAACATGTTTGTTCTTTGAGGACATTAACTTGTTATTTATTGTTATTGATCCATTAACGATCTTCTCTAATCCAGCAATAGTTCTTAGAATTGTTGTTTTTCCTATTCCAGATGGCCCTAATAGACAAATTATATCGCCTTCATTTTGAATTGAAAAAGAGACGTTTTTTACTTTAGTTTGACCACTAACTATAAAGTCAACATTTTTAATTTCTAAAAAATTTTTACTCATTATTATCTTTTAAAATATATTTAGAAGATATTGTAATAAAAAAAGCTGCAATTAAAATTAAAAATAATGATGGTACTGCTGCTGCTTCAAGCATGTCCTCGGATGCAGAAATATATGCTGTTGTTGCAAATGTTTCAAAATTAAAAGGTCTTAAAACTAAGGTAATTGGTAATTCTCTAATTATTTCCAGCGAAATTAGTATAATTACAAATAAAAGTGAATTTCTTAAATATGGAATGTGGATATTAAAAAAAGTCTTTCTTTTTGAATAACCAAGTAGATAGGCACTTTCATCAACTGAAAAATTTATTTTTTCATAACCAGATTTAATCCCATTAAATGCTAATGAATAAAAACGAATGAAATAAACAATTATTAATCCTAAGATTGACCCAATAAATATTTTTTTAATAGATAAAAAACCAAGAGATTTAATTATATTATTATCAAACCATGCAATAAAAGTTATAAAGGCTACAGCTAATATTACACCTGGTATTGCATATCCTGATATTGATAGTGTCGATAAAAAATTAAGAGTTTTATTTTTGGAAACACGGTTACCATAATTTGAAAGCAATGCAAAAAATATTAAAACAATACTGGATAGTGTCACTAAATATAAAGTATTTAATAAAAGGTTAATTACATTTACATCAAAAAAGTTTTCTGGAAATTTAATTGTCCAATAGACCATTTGACTTAATGGGAATAAAAAACTAAAAAAAAATAATAGAAAACAAAACAAGAATGCAAAAAAAGAATTTATACCTGAGAGTTTTATTTTTTCTTTTTGTTTAAATCCACCTCTAGAGTCCAAATGATATTTTGCCTTTTTTCTAGATAGTTTTTCTGTTAAAAATAAAATGAATATGAATAATAGTAAAAAGAAAGATATTCTATTTGCAAAAGCTAAATCATCAAATGTTATCCATGCATTATAAATACCTGTTGTAAGAGTATTAACTGAAAAAAAGTCAACAGCTCCAAATTCTGCCAATGTTTCCATTGCAACTAAAGATAGACCTGCAACAATTGCAGGTCGTGAAGCAGGTAAAATAATAAAAAAAAAAGATTTAAATTTCGAAAAACCTAAGTTTTTTCCAAGTTCAATTAAGTTTTGTGATTGATATAAAAATGAAGATCTTCCTAATATGTAAACATAAGCGTAAAGTGAAAATGAAATTGATAAAATTAATCCAAACATACCGTCAAATTTTGGTATAAGTTGATTAAATTCGCCTTCACCAAATAAGGTCTTTAATATAGTAAATGCAGTTCCGAAATTATCAAAGAAGGCAAATAACGAATATGCATATATATAAGGTGGAATTGCAAAAGATAAAATTAAAGCCCATTTAAAAAAGTTAACTCCAGGAAATTCATAAAACGACACTAAATATGATGCTCCTACTCCCAAGATAAAAGTTAAAATTAAAACACCAATCAAAAGCAATAAAGAATTAAGAATATACTCAAATAGAAAAGTGGATTTTAAAATTTCAAAATATCGAGAAGTTTCTTCAAAAAAACTAATTGAAACGGTTATAATTGGAATAATAACAAGTAATGAAACTAATAAAGAGCTTAAAAACCATATATTAAGTTTGTTTGAATTCATAAGAGTAATTTAATTTAATCTTCAATATAGTCTCAATTTAATAATTTAAAAGTGCCTACGAAAGATACATAAGCACTTTTATTAAGAAAAGGTCAGACATTGAATACTTTTAGAATGTGCGGAAAATCTTTAGTATTTATCTCTGAGAACTTTCTTTTATTTATTCTATTGTTAATTTTTTTACACTCTTCAGCACATGGGACACATGGCTTGGCTGATTTATTGTAATTAACATCAGATATAAATTTTTTTTTATTCGTCAATGTTACTTCCAACCTGCAGCTGTCATTACTTCTAATGCGTCTGCTTGTTTATCTCCATAACTAGCAACACTTGTGGTTAAATCTTGTTTAAAATCTAAACCTAAGTTGTTTACTACTAATGGGTTTGGTGACACACCTGAAATCATCGGGAACTCAAAAGTATTATTAGTGAAATGTTCTTGAGCCTCAGGTGATAATAAATAATCTACAAGTGCAATTGCATTAGCTTTATTTGGAGCACCTTTAACAAGAGCAGCACAACTAATGTTCATATGTGTTCCTCTATCGTTTTGATTAGGGAAAAATGCTTTTACTTTTTTAGCAGCTGCTTGTTGTTCTGCACCTTTGTTCCCTGATAACATCAAAGCTAAATAGTATGTGTTTGCAACTGCAATATCTGCTTCTCCTGCTGCAACTGCCATAATCTGAGCTCTATCATTACCTTTTGGATCTCTAGCCATGTTAGCAACAACACCTTTTGCCCACTCTCCAGCAGCTTTTTTCCCATTATTTTTTACTAATGATGCTACTAAAGATTTGTTGTAAATATTGCTAGATGCTCTTATTGCAATTCTACCTTTCCATTTAGGATCCGCCAGACTTTCATAAGTTAATCCAGATAATTCGGCACCACTAACTCTTTCTGGAGCGTAATAGACTATTCTAGCTCTCTTAGCTACACCAACCCAGTGAGTTGTTCTAAAGTTTTTTGGAACTGAAGATTTGATAGTTGGCGAAACAAGTCCTGCTTGCGTCATACCTTTAGCTTTAAAAGCACCACATCTTCCAGCATCTGCTGTTATGTAAAGATCGGCAGCTGAGTCTGCTCCTTCTTCGATCATTCTTTTTTCTAAAGCTCCAGCTTTACCATTAATTAAATTTACTTTAATTCCAGTTGCTGCAGTAAATTTGCTATAAAGTTCTGCGTCAGCTTTATAGTGTCTAGCATTGAATATATTCACCTCATTTGCTTTCGCAAAAGTTGAAACAAATAATGATAGAATTAATGCTGAAATTGATATTTTTTTCATTTATCTCTCTATGTTAATTGTTAATGTATTTATAATGATTTTGAGAACTATTCGCAATGATAATGATTATCAATCTCAATAGTGTCGCAGATATAATTTATGTGATTTTTAGGGTTTTTAAGACTTAAACTCAGAAATTTTACTATAAAGAAAATTTCTGAAGGTTGTAACTCTAGCCACGTTTTTAAGAGATTCTGGAAAAACGAAATGTGCTTCCGTAATTGGGCCTTCGACGTTAGGTAAAACTTTAATTACATTTCTTGATAATGATACCAAATAATCAGGCAAAGCAGCAAGACCAACTCCACTTTCAACTGCTAGCAATAATCCCATCACACTATTTACCTTCATAACAGTTTTTCTTTTTTTATTGTCCTTCACTCCTAATTTTAATGCCCAATCAGGGTTAAAAACAGGAGACGGTGCACCTCTTCCAAAAGATATAAATTTGTGTTTGCTTAAATCATTTATTGTTTTTGGTATTCCATATTTTTCTAAATATTTAGTAGACCCATAAATATGGTAATTAATATCCATCAATTTTCTTTGAATATAATTTAATTGTTTAGGTCTTCTCATAAAAATGCCAATATCAGCTTGTCTAGTACTTAGATCTAATTCTTTATCGTCAAAAATTAATTCTATTTCAATTTCTGGATTTAATTGCATAAATTCTTGAATCCTTGGTGTTAACCAGTGAGTGCCAAAACTTCTTACAGTAGTAATAGTCAATTTTCCTGTTGGTTTATGTTTTTGGTCCCCTAATGTTGTTTCAACCTCTTTAAGTTTACTTATTACCTCATGAGCTGTTTTGTAAACGTATTCTCCATTTTCAGTTAAAGTTAAGCCTCTAGCATGTCTTTCAAATAACTTTACTTTTAAATCTTCTTCTAAAGATTGAATTTGTCTACTAATTGCAGATTGGCTTAGATTTAAAATTACAGTAGCGCTTGTAAAACTACCAGCTTCAGCTACTGCATGAAAAATTTTTAATTTGTCCCAATCCATTATTTATTTACATCCACTAGAATTCTATTTTTCAGTTTTCCTTCAAGCATTTCCGGAAATACAGTCAATAGTTCTTCAAGCCCAACTATTTTAATTGATTTTTCTATAATACTAAAATCTACTAAACTTGGTACTTCACCCCATACAAATTCTTTTCTTTTGTTGCTTACATTAACTGAGTCTACGCCCCATAGTTTTACAGCTCTGATATAAAAAGGAACAACAGAAGTATTTAATTTGTTAGTTCCACTCGCATTACCACAAACAGCTACAATTCCTTTTAATCTTGTTTGAGATATTGCGTTTGCTAAAATATTTCCACCAACAGTGTCAACAACACCATCCCAAGTACCTTTACCAATTAATCTTGGTTCACCTTCAAATTCTTTACGATCTAAAACAGTTTTTGCTCCTAATTCTTTTAAATAATCAGCTTTTTCAGGTTTTCCTGTGATTGCGGTTACATTACATCCCATTTTTGACAGAATATTTACTGCAACCATCCCTACTCCACCTGTTGAACCTGTTACAAGGACATCATTCACTTTACTTTGTAGTAATAATTCTTCTTTTGCTTTAACGGCAAATGCGCACAACATTGCTGTAAAGCCTGCAGTACCCATCATCATTGCTTGCTTCAAATCAATACCTGAAGGTTTCTTTATCAGAAATTCTTTTTTAACTCTTGCATATTGAGAGAACCCTCCATGAAATAATTCTCCAACCCTACAACCAGTAAGTATTACCTCATCACCTTCTTTAAATTCATCTGACTTGCTTTCTGCTACTGTACCTGAGAAATCAATTCCAGGAATTCTTGGAAACTCTTTAACTAATTTTGCACCATCTTTTAAAATCAAAGCATCCTTATAATTAAGATCTGAGTATTGTATTTTAACTAAAACTTCACCTTCGTTTAAAAAATCAAAATTTAATTCTTTAACTTCTTGAGAAAAATTTTCACCCACCTGGTTTATAACCAGGGCTTTGAAAGTATCAGACATATGTGATTATACTCTATTCTTTAATAAATCGTAAGTATCTATTCTGAATAGAAAGATCGTCCTTAAATTGACCTAAAAAGTAATTAGTAACTGTAGATGCTCTTTCTTTTTTTATCCCTCTAGTAGTCATACATTGATGAGCTGCATCGATTGTTACTGCAACACCCTTAGCATCAAGAGCAGTCATAATTGATTTAGCAATTTGTAGTGTTAATCTTTCTTGTGTTTGCAACCTTTTTGCAAATACATCAACAACTCTTGCTAGCTTACTTAGTCCTACAACTCTTTCTTTTGGTATGTATGCAACGTGTGCCATACCCAATATTGGAACCATATGATGTTCGCAATGACTTTGCACAGATATATTCTTTTGAATTACCATGTCATTATATCCTTCAACGTCACCAAAAGTTTTTTCTAAAACTTTATTAGCATCCTCTTTATACCCACTAAAAAATTCCTTATATGCTTTTATTACTCTCTTTGGTGTTTCTAACAAACCTTCTCTATTTGGATCCTCACCAATCCAAGTTAATATCTTAATCAAAGCTTCTTCAGCTTCTTTATCTGAAACTTGTTTAGTCTCTAAATTTTTATTGTCTGTGTCTTTTACTAATTTCATAGCGCCTTTTTATACAGTAAATCCTTAAAATTAAAATATTTAATATATTCATTAATATGCTAGATAATGCGGATTATATATGTTTAAAAAAAGAGAAAATGTCGCTGATATAGAGGAAGGTAACCTATTATCGCCAAAATTTGATAATGATGGTTTAATTCCTGTGATTACTACATGCAGTAAAACTAAAGAAATTCTAATGCATGGGTATATGAATGTTGAAGCATTAAAAATGACTATTGAAACAAAAGAAGCTCATTACTGGAGTAGATCTAGAAAAGCGATTTGGCATAAAGGAAAAACAAGTGGATTTACTCAAAAAGTAAAAGAAATAAGAATTGATGATGATCAAGATGCGGTATGGATTACTGTTGATATTGGTGACGGAGCTAGTTGCCATGTTGGTTATAGATCTTGCTTTTATAGATCGGTTCCAATGGGAAAAATTGAGAATGGTCGAAAAGTTGAAATGAAATTCGAAGAAGAAAATAAAAAATTTGATCCAGAAGTTGTTTATAAAGGACAACCAAATCCTACCAAAATTTAATGAGTGAAATTCAAAAAAATGTTCTTGGAGAAGATCTAGAAGAATGTTCAAAAAATCCTTTAACTGGTTGGTTTAGAGATGGTTGTTGCAATACAGATGAAAATGATCATGGGTTACATACAGTTTGTGTAAAAGTTAACGATGAATTTTTACAATGGTGTAAAGAAGCTGGTAATGATTTAATCACGCCTCACCCTGAGTTTGGTTTTCCCGGACTTAAAGATGGTGATAACTGGTGTGTATGTGCAGGTTGGGTTGCTAGAGCCTTAGAAGCAGGAATTGGATGTTCTATTTATCTAAAAAAAACTCATATGAACACTTTAAAACTTGTACCAATTGAAACTTTAAAAAAGTTTGCAATAGATCTTTCCTAATCACATATTTCCATACTTAGGTCCGCCGCCACCTTCTGGAGTAACCCATGTAATATTTTGTGATGGCTCTTTTATATCGCAAGTTTTGCAATGAATACAGTTTTGAGAATTTATAACAAACTTTTCAACTTCATTTTCTTTCTGTATTTCATAAACACCAACAGGGCAATATCTTTGAGCAGGCTCATCATATTTTCCTAAAGTATATTTGATTGGCAAATCTTTATCTTTAAGTTGAAGATGAACAGGTTGATTATCAGTATGGTTTGTTCCTGTTAAGTAAACTGAACTAGTTTTATCAAATGTAATCACATTATCTGGTTTTGGATACTCTATTTTAGGCATTTCATTAGCGGGCTTCAATGTTTCGTGATCAGCATGCTTATGTTTAAGAGTAAAAGGTAATTTTCCTTTAAATAAAATTTGATCAATTCCTGTAAATATTATTCCCAAAATTAAACCCCAACTAAAACTTGGTTTAACATTTCTGGCTTCATATAATTCCTTATAAACCCAACTATTTTTAAATTTTTCTTCATAAACAGATAATTCTTTGTTTGAATTTAAATGATCTACAATAGTCTCAGCTGCAATCATACCGCTCTTCATTGCCGTGTGGGAACCTTTTATTTTTGGCATATTTAAAGTACCAGCATCACAACCAACCAATAGTGCACCCGGCATAAACATTTTAGGCAAACTTTGAAAACCACCCTCTATAAGTGCTCTTGCTCCATAGGATATTCTTTTACCACCTTCCAACATTGACTTGATTGCAGGATGAGTTTTAAATCTTTGAAATTCATCAAAAGGTGATAGATGAGGATTTTTATAATCAAGCCCTATGACATAACCTAAAAAAATCTGTTTATTTTCAGCATGATAAACAAAGCTTCCTCCATAAGTATTATTATCTAAAGGCCAGCCTGCTGTATGCATTACTAAACCTTCTTCATGTTTTTCCTCTTTTAATTCCCAAATTTCTTTGAAACCAATTCCATATTGTTGTGGATCTTTTCCTTTATCTAATTCAAATTTTTTAATTAATTCTTTTCCTAAGTGACCCCTACAACCTTCAGCGAAAACTGTTACCTTTCCATGGAGCTCCATTCCAGGTTCATAACTATCTTTTTTATTTCCATCTTTATCTAAACCCATATCTTGAGTTGCAATACCTTTCACAGAACCATCTTCGTTATATAAAACCTCACTTGCAGGAAACCCTGGAAATATTTCAACACCTAAATTTTCAGCTTGCTCTGCTAACCATCTACATAAATTAGCAAGACTAATTATATAGTTATTATGATTTTGTTGAACTTTAGGTAATAACCAAGTTGGCCAACTAATTTTTTTAGTCTTTCCTAAAAATAAAAATTTTTCTTTAGTAACTTTTGTTTTAATTGGTGCATTAAGATCCTTCCAATTAGTCAACAGTTCATCTAAAGCTCGTGTTTCAAACACGTTCCCTGATAAAATATGTGCACCTATTTCAGATGCTTTTTCTAACAGGCAGACATTAATATCTGGATTTAACTGCTTTAATTTAATTGCAGTTGAAAGTCCTGATGGTCCGCCACCTACGATTACTACATCGTATTCCATCACTTCTCTGGACATATTATTTTTTTACAGTATTTGTTATTTTTGTATAGTGTTTAATTTATTCAACTCCTCTAAGAATTGAGGAAGTGCTTCGAATAAATCAGCTTCTAAGCCGTAGTCTGCGACACTAAAAATTGGTGCCTCACCGTCTTTATTTATAGCCACGATAACTTTACTTTCTTTCATGCCAGCTAAATGCTGGATAGCCCCAGAGATTCCAACTGCTATATATAAGTCTGGAACTACTACTTTACCTGTTTGTCCAACCTGATGTTCGTTTGTAATATAACCTGCATCAACTGCTGCTCTTGATGCCCCTATTGCAGCATTTAATTTGTCTGCAACATCAGTTATTAATTTGAAATTCTCACCACTTTGCAACCCTCTTCCTCCAGAAATAACAATTCTAGCTGTTCCTAATTCAGGTCTATCTGATTTAATTTCCTCTCTGTTCACAAATTTTGTATTTTCAGTTTTATCTGCTGCATCCACTTTCTCAATTTCTGCTGACCCACCTGTGGTTTCAGCCGCCTCAAATGATGTTGGTCTTATTGTTATACACTTTTTATCATCATTACTTTTGACAGTAGCAAATGCATTACCAGCATAAATTGGTCTTAGGAATGTATCTGGAGAAATTACTTTTATTATATCACTCACTTGAGAAATATCTAATAATGCAGCAATTCTAGGCATTAGATTTTTTCCAAAGGTATTTGCTGAACAGACTATATGAGAATATTTATCAGCATGTTTTAAAATTGCTGAAGTATAATTTTCAGCAATATAATTTTCATAAATTTCATTATCCATATGAAGTACTTTTTTTACCAAAGGTACCTCAGATAAGGATTTTGCAACGTCATCTGCATTATGACCAATTAATAAAACATGTAAGTCTTGATCTATCTGAGATGCAGCTGTAATTGCGTTTAAAGTAAATGATTTGACTTCTTTATTGTTATGCTCTGCTATTAATAAAACTGACATTATATTACCTTAGCCTCATTTTTTAATTTTTGCACCAACTCCTCAACACTAGCAACCTTTATACCTGCTTTTCTTTTAGGCGGTTCCTCAATTTTAATATGTTCTATTCTAGGGTTAGTATCAACTCCTAGATCTGACGCATTAATTTGTTCAATAGGTTTTTTCTTTGCTTTCATAATATTTGGTAGTGATGCATATCTTGGTTCATTTAATCTTAAGTCACATGTCACTATTGCAGGTGTATTAACTTCAATAGTTTCTAAACCCTCATCGACTTCTCTAGTTACTTCTAATGAATTTTCTTTAACTTCAATTTTTGATGCAAAAGTAGCTTGAGGCCAGTTTAAATGTGCAGCCAACATTTGACCAGTTTGGTTGCAATCATCGTCAATTGCTTGTTTGCCCATGAAAACTAAATCTGGATTTTCTTTTTCAACAATTTTTTTAAGAATTTTAGAAACAGCAAGAGGTTCTAATACACTATCCACTTTTATATGAATTCCTCTATCCGCTCCAACTGCTAGTGCTTTTCTAACAGTCTCTTGGGCTTTTTCTTCTCCAACTGTTACAGCTATTATTTCTGAAGCTTTTCCAGCCTCTTTAATTTTAACAGCTTCCTCAATTGCATTATCATCTGGTGGATTAGTTGACATTTTAACATTGTCTGTCACAACGCCACTGCCATCCTCTTTTACTCTTATTTGGACGTTATAATCAATTACCCTTTTTACAGCGACTAAAATTTTCATTATGCTCTTAATAATTTATTTTCTGCATCATAAGGACTCTCCTCTAAAATTGTTGCCTCATGCATCTTACCAAGTATATCAATCTTTAGTTTTTGTCCAATATTAGCTAGCTCTGGCTTAACCATTCCTAGTGCGATAGATTTTCCTAGTCTAAAACCAAAATCACCTCCTGTTGCTCTACCGACAACACTACCGTTTTCATAAATAGGGTTATTTCCAAGCACGTCTGCATCACTTGTTTCATGAACTTCTAAAGTAACAAGTTTGTTATCAAAACCTTTCTCTCTCCATTTATTCAAAGCTTCTAAACCAATAAAACTTCCTTTATTTGGATGGACAAATCTATCTAAACCACTTTCATATGGTGAATATTCAATGGATAATTCGGTGCCAACCAATTTGTAAGATTTTTCAACTCTTAAACTGTTCATAGCTCTTATACCATATGGTTTTAAACCTAAATCTTGTCCTGCATCCATTAACTTATCAAAAATATGGTTTTGATATTCAATAGGATGATGTAGTTCCCAGCCTAACTCTCCTACAAAATTTACTCTCATTGCATTTACTGGTGCAAATCCTACATCTACTTGTTTTGCACTTAACCATTTAAAATTTTCATTTGAAAAATCATCATTAGATACTCTTTGCATTAACTCTCTGGCTTTTGGTCCTGATACAACTAGAACACCTTTGCTGTTTGTTAAGTTTTCAAATTGAACAGTTCCATCTTTTGGCATCCAACCTAATATCCAGTCATGATCTAACCTTTGAAACGCTCCCGCAGAAACCAAATAAAAACTACTTTCTGATTCTCTCATTATTGTAAATTCTGAATGAACACCACCTTTAGTATTCAATGCATGACATAAATTTATTCTACCTATTTTTTTTGGAAGTTTGTTTGCGACCAACTTATCTAAAAATTCCTCAGCTCCAGGACCTTTTATTCTACATTTTGCGAATGCTGTCATATCTAGTAGACCAACATTTTCCTTTACATTCTTGCACTCTTTCTCGATAGCCTTGAACCAATTTGATCTTCTAAAAGACCAATCGTCCTTTTGCTCCATCCCATCAGTTGCAAAAAAATTAGGTCTTTCCCATCCAAACTTTTGACCAAAAACTGCACCAAGATTTTTCATTCTGTCATAACAAGGAGCTGTTCTTAATGGTCTTGCAGCTGGTCTTTCTTCATCTGGAAAGTGAGTGATAAATACATGGCTGTAAGCTTCCTCATTTTTCTCTTTAAGATAAGATTTTGAGCAATAATCACCATATCTTCTTGGCTCAACACCTAACATATCTATTGTTGGCTCTCCATCTATAATCCACTCTGCTAATTGCCAACCTGCTCCACCAGCAGCAGTAATTCCAAAGCTATGACCTTCATTTATCCAAAAATTTTTTAAACCCCATGCTGGTCCAACAATGGGATTTCCATCGGGTGTATAACAGATAGCACCGTTGTAAACTTTTTTAACTCCTACTTCTCCAAAAGCAGGAACTCTATGTATCGCACCTTCAATATGTGGTGCTAGTCTATCCAAGTCTTCTTGGAATAATTCGTATTCAGACTCTTTGGAAGGTCCATTAACATAACATGCTGGAGCTCCATCTTCATAGGGACCTAATATTAAACCACCAGCCTCTTCTCTCATATACCATCTACTATCACTATCTCTTAATACTCCCATCTCAGGTAATCCATCTTTTTTTCTTTTTTGAATTTCTGGATGTGGCTCTGTTACAATATATTGATGTTCAACAGGTATTACCGGAATATCCAAACCTACCATTTTTCCAGTCTGTCTAGCAAAGTTTCCAGAGCAAGAGATTACATGTTCGCATTCTATTGACCCTTTATCTGTTTCAACAATCCAACCATCCTTATTTTGTCTCATCGCTAAAACTGTTGTATTTCTATATATCTCAGCTCCTCTATTTCTCGCCCCTGTTGCTAACGCTTGAGTTAGATCGGCAGGTTGAATGTAGCCATCTTCAGGATGTTGTATTGCTCCAACTAGATCATCTGTATGACATAATGGCCAAATTTCTTTAACTTGTTCTGGAGTTAAAAATTTAACATCTACTCCGATTGTTTTAGCAACACCCGCATACTGGTGGTATTCATCCATCCTGTCTTGATTGCTTGCTAATCTGATATTTGATACAACACTAAATCCAACATTCTTTCCAGTTTCCTCTTCTAAACTTTTATATAAATTGACGGCATACTTATGAAGTTGTCCTACTGAATAACTCATATTAAATAATGGAAGAAGTCCCGCAGCATGCCATGTAGAACCTGAAGTTAATTCTTTTCGTTCAACTAATACAACATCAGACCAACCTTTTTTTGCTAAATGATAAAGTGCGCTGACACCAACAACACCTCCACCAACTACTACGACTTTTGCTTTTGATTTCATCATGCGATTTTTACCTAATTTTTCTTATAAACAAAACATAATTCTAGTAGTCATAATCGTCATCATCGTCATCTCTCCATCCCATTTGATACATTAGATAAGCTGCGGTTATTACACTAATGACACCTGCAACCATACCAAAATTTACCCCCATCTCTTGTCCAAAATAGTACCATCCAATTTGGGTCGCGCCAATTGGCGG
>CACAZG010000002.1 GCA_902536975.1 uncultured Pelagibacteraceae bacterium | reverse complement strand
ATGATTCTTTAGACTTTAATGTAAATTTAAATAATTTTAATGGATCATTAGAGATATTACTTGATCTTGCAAAATCTCAAAAAGTTGATTTAGAACAAATATCAATTACAAAATTAGCTGATCAATTTCACCAATATATCACTGAAAAGGAAAACTTAAATCTCGAAATTGCATCCGAATATTTATTGATGGCTACTTGGCTCACTTATTTAAAGTCAAAATTATTACTTCCTGAAACAGATGAAGATGAATTTAAAGCACTTGAGGTAGCTGAAAAACTTAAATTGCAATTAAAAAAATTAGAGTTGATAAGACTATTGTCTTCACAAATGTTAAACAGAAAAAGATTGGGAAGAGATATTTTTATGCGTGGCTCTAAAAGCGGCGTTAAGTCTATTTATGACAAAAAAGTTTCTTTAACTTTATTTGAGTTATTGAAGGCATATTCAGGAATTGTGATGACAAAAGATTTTCATACTATGAATATTCCCAAACTACCTGTTTTTACAACTGAAGATGCCATTAAAAGAATTAAAGAGTTTTTTGGAAATCTTAATGAATGGAAAAATATTTCAGAGTTAGTTCCATCAGGTTTCAAAAATTCTCCTAATTTAAAAAGAACAGGTAAAGCTGGTATATTTGCAGGATCATTAGAATTAGTTAAAGAAGGCAATGTATCTTTAAAACAAAAAGAATTATTTGATGAAATTTTTATTAAGGAAAATTAATGAATAAAAAAAAAAAAGATAATATTGTAAAATTTCCAACAAAACTTACTGAAGCAGAAAGAGAAATTGAGGCTATTATATTTGCCGCTGCAGAACCTCTATCAGTAGAAACGATAGAGTCTAAATTATCAAAACCTACTGACATTCAACAATCACTAGAAAATCTAAAAGATTTTTACTCTAAAAGAGGTATTAATCTAATTTGTATTTCAAATAAATGGTCTTTTAGGACAGCAGTAAATTTATCATCTTTAATGTCAGAACAAAAGACTGTTGAAAAAAAATTATCTAGAGCTGCGATAGAAACACTTGCAATCATTGTTTATCATCAACCTGTCACAAGATCTGAAATTGAGGAAATTAGAGGTGTTGCATTTGGAACAAACACTTTAGAAATTTTAATGGAACTAAATTGGGTTAAACACGAGGGTAGAAAAAATGTTCCAGGTAAGCCAATACAATATGGGACAACAGACGAATTTCTGAGTCATTTTAATCTTCAAAAATTATCAGATCTACCAACTGTCAATGAATTAGGTTCAGCAGGTTTAATTGATACTTCAAGCGTTGATGCATCAATTTTTGGAACAGGCAAATTTTTCAAAGAAAAACAAGTAGATAAAAAGGAAAATATATATTCTGATATTGATGAAATGTTAAGCAGTACACTTAAAACAGACGAAACCTAAAAATTCACTTTTAAATAATCAATAATAAGGTTATAAGCAATTTATGAGTATAGGTTTTTGGCAAATTGCAATTGTAGTGATCTTAGTTGTTCTACTATTTGGTAGAGGCAAAATATCCAGTTTAATGGGGGACGTAGCAAAGGGTATCAAAAGTTTTAAAAAGGGAATGGCTACAGATGTTAATGATGATAGCCAAAATAAAAATATTTCTGATAATCAAGACTCAAATAACAAAGAGTAAAAAATGCCATCAATTGGCTGGTTAGAAATCTTAATAATTGTTTCGATTGCAATAATTGTTGTAGGGCCAAAAGATTTCCCTTTTATGCTAAAAAAAATTGGTTCATGGATAGGTTCAGCAAAAAGATATATTAGAGATGTCCAAGGACAAGTAAGTGATTTAACAAATGAAACTTTAAGTGCTGATATAGAAGAAAAACCTAAATCTGAAAATCAAAAAAAGAATAAAGATGAGTAAAGATAAAGAAGGAAGTTTTATAAGTCATTTAACAGAGTTAAGAAAAAGATTAATTAATTCTTTGATATTTTTAGCAGTACTCTTTGTAATTTGTTATTATTTTTCTGAATACATCTACGGTTTTCTTGTAGAACCATATGCAAATGCAGTAAAAGATGACGATGCTAACAGAAGATTAATATTTACTGCTCTTCAAGAAACATTTTTAACATATTTAAAAGTTTCTTTTTTTACAGCATTTTTTGTTACAAGCCCATTTATACTAATTCAAATTTGGAAATTTATTGCTCCTGGTCTTTATAACCATGAAAAGAAAGCCATAATGCCATATCTTGTAGTAACTCCCATTTTATTTTTACTTGGTGGCATGCTTGTTTATTATTTGATAATGCCACTTGCTATAAAGTTTTTTTTATCTTTCGAAAGTTTAGGTGCAGCTACAAATTTACCAATACAACTGGAGGCTAAAGTTAACGAATATTTATCATTAGTTATGAAGCTTATCTTTGCATTTGGATTAAGTTTTCAATTACCAGTAGTATTAAGTTTATTGGCAAGAATTGGTGTTGTTAACTCAAATTTTCTTAAAGAGAGAAGAAAATATGTGGTTGTTATTATATTTGCAGCAGCTGCAGTACTAACACCTCCTGATCCAATTACTCAAATAGGTTTGGGAATTCCATTATTAATTTTATATGAATTATCAATAATATCAGTAGGAATAATTGAAAAAAAATTAGAAGAAAAAAATGCACAATATTAAAGATATTAGAAAAGACTTTAATAATTTTAAGGAAAAACTTAAAAATCGTAACATCGATACAGATCTTGATAATATTATAAGTCTTGATCAACAGAATAGAAAGCTTATCCAAGAAAAAGAAACACTTGAAATGGAAAAAAAAACTATTTCAAAATCTAAAGACCAAAAATTATTTGAAAAATCAAAAGAACTTTCTGTTAAAATTGAAGAAATTAACAAAAGTCAATCAGAACTGCAGAGCCAAATTGATAGCATATTGTCATCAATACCAAACTTACCTTTAAGCGATGTTCCAATTGGTCAGGATGAAAATGCCAATGTAGAGATTGAAAAAAAAGGTGAAATTAAAGAGTTTGATTTTAAACCAAAAACCCACTTCGAATTAGGTGAATATCTTAATATGCTTGATTTTGATTTAGCCACAAAAACCACAGGCTCTAGATTTGTATTTGTAAAAAAACAATTAGCTCAACTCGAAAGAGCTCTATCAAATTTTATGATAGATACACACACACAAAAAAATGGTTACACAGAAATATCACCTCCATTAATAGCTACCGCCGAAACTATGTATGGAACTGGACAATTACCAAAATTTGAAAATGATCAATTTGAAATCAAATTAGAGGCAGATGAAGGAAGAAAGTTTTTGATTCCAACTGCAGAAGTTATTTTAACGAATATAGTCAAAAACCAAATTATAAATAAGGATGATCTACCAATTAGAGTTGTTGCTTCAACTCCATGTTTTAGAAAAGAAGCAGGTAGTTACGGCAAAGATACAAAAGGCATGATTAGACAACATCAATTTTATAAAGTTGAATTAGTAAGCATAGTTGAAAATGATAAATGTGCCGATGAGTTAGAGCGTATGTCTAATTCAGCTACTATGATTTTAGATGAGTTAAAACTCCCATATAGAAAAATCATTTTATGCACTGGTGACATGGGTTTTAGCGCTGAAAAAACGTATGACATTGAGGTTTGGCTCCCTTCTGAAAATAGATATAGAGAAATTTCTAGTTGTTCCTCTTGTGGATCATTCCAAGCAAGAAGGATGAAAGCAAGATACAAAGATAAAAATAATTCAAAAGAGTTTTTAGGAACATTAAATGGTAGCGGGTTGGCTGTTGGACGTACAATGATAGCAATAATGGAAAATTATCAAACCAAAGAAGGTTCAATTTTAATTCCTGATGTTCTAAAGCCATATATGCATAATATAGACAAAATTTCCGTCAATTAAGAGTTGAGTTTGAATATAAGATAAGATAAATAGCCTTAACAAATTATATACGTTATGGACGCTGGAATTGGACAATTTATACCTTTAATTTTAATTTTTGTTATTTTCTATTTTTTCTTAATTAGACCTCAACAAAAAAAAGTTAAAGACCACAAAGCAATGGTAGAAGCTCTTAAAAGAGGTGATAAAGTTATTACATCTGGTGGTATACTTGGCACGGTTGAAAGAATTATAGATAACGAAAAAGTTGAAGTTAAAATATCTGATAATGTTAATGTTGAAGTAGTTAGAGCAACTGGCATACAAAGTTTAGTAAGTTCCATCGAACCAAAAAAATAACATAACAAAAAAAGTGTTATACTTTTCAAAATTACGGATAATATCAGTAATTATTTTTACGATAGTATTTTCATATTTTGCTCTTTCAAATTTTACAAAATTAGATGATAGATTTTTTTCAAAAAACATAAATTTAGGTTTGGACCTTCAAGGAGGTTCTTACTTGTTGCTTGAAATTGACAATCAACCTGTAATTACTCAAAAACTGCAAGCAAAAATTATTGAGTTGAAAAGATATTTTAAGGAAAAAGAAATAAGCTTGAAGAATTTTTCTTTAAATGGAGATACCATTTCTTTTGAAGTTCAAAAACAAGATCTTGAACAAGTATCAAAATTACTAAATGATAAGGAAAGTGATATTAACCAATACTATCAAAGTTACAAATCTCATGAATTCGATGTTATTGAAAATAATAATTTATTTAATCTTAATTATTCAAGATATGGATTAGTTTTATTAAAAAATGCATCCCTAGATCAAGCAATTGAAATTGTAAGAAGAAGAGTTGATGAAGTAGGTACGAATGAACCAAATATACTTAAAAGAGGTAATGACCGTATTCTTGTCGAGTTACCAGGATTAGATGATCCCAACAGAATCAAATCATTGTTAGGAAAGACAGCCAATCTTACATTTCAATTTATTTCACAAAATAGCGAAGAGTCTTTTGGAACTGAAAAATTATCATTTGAAGATGATGATAGAGAGGCAATTGTAAGTAAAAGAATAATTTTAAGTGGTGATAATTTAGTAGATGCAAAACCTACTATGAATTCACAAACTAATGAAACAGTAGTTTCATTTAGTTTAGATAGAGTAGGTGCGAAAAAATTTGGAAAAGCCACCAGTACAGGTGTGGGCAAACAATTAGCAATTATTTTAGATGGCAAAATAATCAGCGCACCAACAGTGAGAGAACCTATAGTTGGAGGATCTGGTCAAATTTCTGGAAACTTTACATTTCAATCAGCAACTGATCTTGCTTTATTGCTTAGATCAGGTGCTTTGCCAGCACCTTTAAATATTATTGAAGAAAGAACTGTTGGTCCTGATCTTGGTCAAGACTCAATTGATGCAGGAATACTATCTTTGATTATTGGTTTCTTACTAGTTATTATATTTATGATTTACAAATATAGAGCATTCGGATTAATTGCCAATTTAGCCTTAATTACAAACCTATTTTTATTAATTGGAATTCTAACATTATTTGAGGCAACATTAACTTTGCCTGGGATCGCGGGAATAATTTTAACTGTAGGTATGGCTGTAGATGCAAATGTTTTAATTTTCGAGCGTATAAAAGAAGAAACTAAAAGTGAAAAAAATCCTATTATCGCATTTGATGCTGGTTATACAAAGTCAAGAACTACAATCTTAGATGCCAACATCACAACGTTAATTGCTGCCTTTATATTATTTTTTATGGGCTCAGGTCCTGTAAAAGGTTTCTCAGTAACATTGGGAGTTGGAATATTGACAACGTTATTCTCTGTATATTTTATAGCTAGATTACTAACCTCTTTATACGTGGTTAAAAATAAAGAAAAGGAGCAGTTATTATAAATGAACAATATTTCCTTTAACAAATTCTATAGAAAATTTAATATTTTATCTCTAATTTTAATAATAACTTCCTTAATATTTCTTATTGTTAAGGGTTTGAATTATGGTGTTGACTTTAAAGGAGGAACTTTAATTGAATTAAGAACAAATGATAAAACTAATAATATAACTATGATCAGAGATAGTTTTAATCAAATGAATTTGGGAGACGTATCAGTTAAAAAATTTGGTAATGAAACAGATTTTATTGTTAAATTTGAAAAACAAAATTCAAACGATCCAGAATTTATTAAAAATATTCAAAATAAATTATCCAGCTCTATAGGAAATGTTGATTTCAGAAGAGTAGAAAACGTTGGACCTAAAGTAAGTTCAGAACTTTTAAAATCTGGAATTATTGCAATAAGCTTATCCTTGGCTGCGATGTTGTTGTATATTTGGATTCGATTTGAGTGGCAATTCAGTTTAGGAGCAATATTAGCAATATTTCATGATGTAATCATAACATTAGGAATATTCTCTATTTTCTCTTTAGAAATTAATTTATCAATAGTAGCTGCTGTATTAACTATAGTTGGATATTCAATGAATGATACTGTTGTTATATTTGATAGAGTTAGAGAAAATTTAAGAAAATATTCGGATGTAAAGATTTATGAATTAACAAATATCTCCATAAACGAAACATTATCTAGAACAATAATAACCTCGGTAACTACACTTCTAGCTTTGCTATCAATATATTTGTTTGGTGGGGAAATTCTTAAAGGTTTTTCTTTGGCAATGATTTTAGGAGTAATATTTGGAACATACTCATCTATTTATATTGCCAATCCTATCTTAGTAGCGTTAAATGTTAGTCAAAGAACAATTGTTAAAGAAGAAAAAAATTAATACAAGTTTTGAGCTACAACCATCGACAACAACATCGGCAACGATAGCAAAGTATTTGTTCTAGAAAATAACATTGCAGTTTTTGCTGACTTAGCTTTCACCTCAGGTTCTACTGTTACAATACCCAAAGCTTTTTTTTGATTAGGCCAAATAACAAACCAAACATTAAAAGCCATTATAATTCCTAGCCACATTCCAATTCCAATCGCTGTAGCCTTACCTCCGCCTGATCCAATTCCAAGTGCCATAGCTTGATGAACATAGCCATTCAAATATGCCAATATAAGACCAGATATTACTGTAAATAAGGCTGCCCATCTAAACCAAAAAAGTGCTGCTGGTGCAATTACTTTTCCAATAGCTGGCTTTTGTTCATCTGGAATTTTAGCCATGTTAGGTATTTGAACAAAATTAAAATACCAAAGAAGGCCTATCCACATAATAGCTACAATCACATGAATATATCTAAACAACCAACTCCAAAAAACTAAATCTATATCAAAGCCACCATTTCCAAAATATAAACCTAAGAAAAGTAAAATTGATAATGCTAAGGAAAGATGAATTGTTTTTGATAATGATTGTAGAATCGATGTCATTTATTTTATTTTATATCATTTTTAAATTAATTTTAAGCTGTTTTTTTAAATTTATTATCCAATAAAGGTTTTAAAAATTTACCAGTATAACTATCTTTAACATTAATAATTTCCTCAGGTTTTCCTTCTGCTATAATATTTCCACCTTTGACACCGCCGTCAGGACCCATATCAACAATATAATCAGCTGTTTTTATTACGTCTAAATTATGTTCAATTACAACAACTGTATTTCCTGTTGCCACAAAAGTATGAAGTATTTCTAATAATTTTTTAATATCATGTTGATGTAACCCAGTTGTTGGTTCGTCCAAAATATAAATAGTTCTCCCTGTTGATCTTTTGGATAATTCTTTTGCTAATTTAATTCTTTGTGCTTCACCACCAGAGAGAGTAGTTGCCTGTTGACCAATTTTTATATAACCCAATCCAACTTTTTTAAGTGTCAATAATTTAGTCTTAATGTTTGAAATATTTTCAAAATACTCACATCCTTCATCGACTGTCATATTTAGGACATCTGCAATACTTTTATCTTTAAATTTAATTTCTAATGTTTCTCTATTGTATCTTGTGCCTTTGCACTCATCACAAGTTATGTATACATCTGGTAAGAAATGCATTTCGTATGTAATTACTCCGTCACCTTCACAAGCTTCACAACGTCCACCTTTAACATTAAAAGAAAATCTTCCAGGTTTATATCCTCTACTTTTTGCTTCTGGTAAATTAGTAAACCAATCCCTAATTGGTCCAAAAGCACCAGTGTAAGTTGCAGGATTTGACCTTGGAGTTCTTCCAATTGGTGATTGATCAATGTCGATAATTTTGTCTACTAATTCAATTCCTTTAAAACCTCTAAATGGTTTAGGTATTTTTCTTGATTTATTATTATTTAAAGTAAGGTTTAAAGCATTGTATAGTGTTTGAAGTATTAATGTAGATTTACCACTACCAGATACACCAGTAACACATGTAAAACTTCCTAATGGTATTTTAAGATTCACGTTGTTTAAATTATTACCACTTGCGCCATTAATTTCTAAAAATCTACCATTCTTCGCTAATCTTCTATTACGTGGGATAGGTATAAAGCTCTTATTTGATAAGTATCTGCCAGTAATACTTTTATCATTGTCAAGAATATCTTTGTATGAACCTTGTGCTACTACTTCTCCACCTTTGTTTCCAGCCTCGGGACCTAAGTCAATAATGTGATCAGCGTTTTCCATTGTTTCTGTATCGTGTTCAACAACTATTACTGTATTTCCTAAATCTCTTAATCTTTTTAATGCGTTAATTAATTTTACATTATCTTTCTGGTGTAAACCTATAGAAGGTTCATCAAGAACATATAAAACACCAGTTAATCCTGATCCTATTTGGGATGCTAATCTAATTCTTTGTGCTTCACCTCCTGACAATGTTCCTGATTCTCTAGACAATGTTAAGTAATCAAGTCCAACATTTAATAAAAAATTTAATCTCTCGTTAATTTCTTTAAGAATGTGCTGTGCTATTTTTAATTGCCTTTTATCTAATTTGGTTTCTAGTGATTTAAACCACTCTTTTGCATCGTAAATTGATTTTTCTGTAACTTCACTAATATTAAGTTCATTAATTTTTACACATAAAGCTTCATCCTTTAATCTGTGTCCATTACACCTTTCACATTTTGTATCAGATTGATATTGTGAAATTTCTTCTCTTTTCCAATCACTATCAGTTTCTAAAAACCTTCTTTCTAGATTGTTTACTACACCTTCAAATGTTTTTTTATGTGAATATTTTTCATATCCATCATCATAAGAAAATTTTATTTCCTCATCGTCTGAACCAAAAAGAATTACATCTTTAATTTTTTTTGTTAATTTTGACCATCTATCATTCAGTGAAAAACCATAATGTTTTGCTATAGATGCTAAAGTTTGTGCGTAGTATAAAGAAGAAGACTTTGACCAAGGTTCAATTGCGCCATCTGCTATAGTTTTTTTTTCATCTGGTACTACTAACTTAGGATCTACATTTAATTTTACTCCTATACCCTCACATTCTTCGCATGCACCATAAGGACTGTTAAAAGAAAATAATCTAGGTTCTATTTCTTCAATGGTGAAACCACTTTCTGGACATGCAAATTTTGTAGAAAAAATTATATTTTCAATTTTTCTAAATTTTTTTGGAAGTGTTTCATCTTCATATTCTACAAACATAAGACCATTAGCTAAATTTACAGCTGTTTCCACACTTTCTGCTAATCTATTACCTAATGATGAATTTAAAACTATTCTATCGACTAAGACAGAAATATCATGTTTAAGTTTTTTATTTAATTCTGGAACCTCGTCAATATCATATAATTTATTATCTACTTTAATTTTTCTAAATCCTCTTTTTTTATAACCAAGTATATCTTTTCGATACTCTCCTTTTCTTCCTCTAACAACTGGTGCATATAAGTAAATTGTAGATTTTTTAGGAAGAGTTTTGATTTTGTCTACTATTTGACTAATTGTTTGTGAAGTAATTGGTAAACCTGTAAATGGTGAGTAGGGTATACCTGCTCTTGCGTAAAGAACTCTCATGTAGTCATAAATTTCTGTGACTGTAGCTACGGTTGATCTTGGATTTTTAGATGTATTTTTTTGCTCAATAGAGATAGCTGGACTTAAACCTTCAATTAAATCTACATTTGGTTTTTTCATTTTATCAAGAAATTGCCTTGCATAAGCAGATAAGCTTTCTACGTATCGTCTTTGACCTTCTGCGTAGACCGTATCAAATGCTAATGACGATTTTCCAGACCCAGATAGTCCTGTAATCACTACAAATTTTTCTTTTGGAATCTCTAGTGTTATATTCTTTAAATTGTGCTCTTTTGCACCCTTAATAACTATCTTTTTGAGCATAATTTTTGTTGCTTTAGTTTAATAAAATTAATATTCAAGTTGATAAGTGATATAATTAACATTCTTAAATATTAAAATATTATGGCTGGTAGTTTAAATAAAGTATTATTAATTGGTCGTTTAGGCGCAGACCCAGAAGTAAAGCAAATGGTTAATGGCAAAAGTGTAGCTAGATTAAGTTTAGCAACAAGTCAATCCTGGAAAGATAAAAACACAGGTGAAAAAAAAGAAAAAACTGAATGGCATAGAATCGTTGTTTTTAACGAAGGTTTAGTTAATGTTGTTCAACAGTTTTTAAAAAAAGGTGCACAAATATACGTTGAGGGGCAACTTTCAACAAGAAAATGGAAAGATGAGCAAAGCGGGCAAGATAAGTATTCAACTGAAATCCTTATACAAGGTTACAACTCATCTTTAACAATGTTAGGTGGTGGTAATCAAAATAATATTGGATCACAAGATAACAAACAAAATTTTGATGACAGTCAAGCACCAAATCAAAATGATTTAGATGATGATATTCCATTTTAATTAGTATGGAAAAAAACGAAATCTCAAAAGTAAATAATAATATTAAACCAATCTCTATGTACGATGAGATGAGCTCATCTTACCTCTCTTACGCGATGAGTGTAATAGTTAGCAGGGCATTACCCGATATAAGAGATGGTTTAAAGCCAGTTCACAGAAGAATTATATTTGCAATGCACAAAGGTGGTTTTGATTGGTCTAAACAATTTAGAAAGTCAGCAAGAATTGTTGGAGATGTTATAGGTAAATATCACCCACACGGAGATCAAGCTGTTTACGATGCTTTAGTTAGAATGGTTCAAGAGTTTTCAATGAGTGTTCCATTAGTAGATGGTCAAGGTAATTTTGGCTCTATAGATGGAGATCCACCAGCGGCTATGAGATATACAGAGACAAAACTGGCAAAAGTTTCTCAGTTTTTAATTGATGATATTGAAAAAAATACTGTTTCATTCAAAAGCAACTACGATGAAACAGAGCAAGAACCAACAGTTTTGCCTGCGCAATACCCAAACCTTTTAGTAAATGGTGCAGGAGGAATAGCAGTGGGAATGGCAACGAGTATACCACCCCATAATTTAGGTGAAGTAGTTGATGCTACGTTGGCATTAATAAAAAACAAAGATATTAAAATAAATGAATTAATGAAACATATACCTGGACCTGATTTTCCAACAGGAGGACTAATAATAGGAAAAGAATTTATTAAACAAGGATACAAAACAGGTAGAGGCTCATTCAAAATAAGAGGTGAAATATCTGTTGAAAATTTAAAAAATGGTAAAGACAGACTTGTTATTTCATCAATTCCATATCAAATTAATAAAGCAAATTTGAGTGAGAGGATCGCTGAATTAGTAAGAGATAAAAAAATAGAGGGTATAAGTGACATCAGAGATGAGTCAAATAGTGAGGGTATAAGAGTATCCATCGATCTAAGAAGAAATGTTGAGCCAGAGACTGTAAAAAGACAACTTTATAAATATACATCAATAGAGTCTTCATTTGGATTTAATTCTTTAGCAATCGTTGATCAAAAACCAAAAACATGTACGCTCAAAGATTTTCTAGAAAATTTTTTAAAATTTAGGGAAGATGTTGTTATAAAAAGAACTAAATTTGATCTTCAAAAAGCAGAAGAGAGAGTTCATATATTATTAGGATTATCTGTTAGTGTAGAAAATATCGATAAAGTAATCAAAATAATTAGGTCTTCAAAGAACCCAGAAGAAGCAAAAAATACTCTATTAAAAACTTCATGGAAAATAAATAAAGCCTCGAAGCTCATTAAGCTAGTGGACACTAAAAACTATAAAGGAAAATATAATCTTTCAATTAATCAGGTAGTGTCAATATTAGAGTTAAGATTGCAAAAATTGACTGCTCTTGGAATTAATGAAATTGAAGTAGAAATTAAAAAATTAGCTCAGGAGATTTCTGATTATAAAAAAATTATTAGTTCTAAAAATGAGTTATTAAAGGTAATCAGTAATGATCTTAAGTTAATAAAAGATAAATTTTCATCTCCAAGAAGAACAAAAATAATAGATGCTGTATTAAATTATGACATTGAGGAAACAATTCAAAAGGAATCTGTAATAATCACAATTACTCTTCAAGGTTATATAAAAAGGGGCGCATTAAGTGGCGTTAAACAACAAAAAAGAGGGGGTAAAGGTAAAACTGGAATTAAAACTAGAGAAGAGGACTCGGTTGTTCAAACCTTATCTGTCGATACACATACTTCTTTATTGTTTTTTTCAACTGAGGGATTGGCTTACAAAGTTAAAGCATGGAAAATCCCAGAAGGTTCAGCCTCGTCAAAGGGTAAATCACTGTTTAATATTCTTCCTTTAAAAAACCATCAATCTATAAGTTCAATTATGCCATTCCCAGATGATGAAGTTGACAAAAAAAATATGCACATAATTTTTTCAACAAGCAAAGGCAAAATTAGAAAAAATAATTTAGATGATTTTACTTCAATAAATTCATCAGGAAAGATTGCTATGAAGTTAGATTCTGATGATAAAATCGTTGGAGTAAAGACATGTACAGATGATCAAGATATAATGTTAAATACAAAATTTGGAAAATGTATAAGATTTGAGTCAAAAAAATTAAGAGTATTTAAAGGAAGATCTTCAAAAGGCATTAGAGGTATTAATTTATCTGAGAAAGACTCAATTGTATCTCTATCAATTATAGACAAGGATGATACAAAAAAACTAAAAAAAAATACGAAAGATGAAAAATCTGAAGTAAAGGCTAAAGAAAAATTTATTTTATCAATTACAGAAAATGGTTATGGAAAAAGAACTTCTCACTATGATTTCAGAGTAACAAATCGTGGAGGCAAAGGAATTATAGGTATTGTTAACTCACCTAGAAATGGCAATGTAGCATCTTCATTTCCGGTTTATGAAGGTGATCAAATATTAATCTCAACAAACAAAGGTCGAGTAATAAGAACTGCTGTCAAAGAAATAAGAATTGCAGGTAGAAATACACAAGGAGTTAGAATTATTAAACTTACAGGAGACGAAAAGGTTGTGTCATCAATTAAATTAGAAGATAATTTGGTTTAATGAAAAATATAGCTATATATCCTGGAACATTCGACCCTATTACTAATGGTCATATTGATGTAATAAAAAAAGCATTAAAACTTGCAGATAAAATTATTGTAGGTATTTCTGATGGTAATCAAAAAAATTTTTTATTTCCCTTAGATGAAAGATATAAGATTGTATCTAAAGCCTTATTTAATGATTTAAAATTTCCTAAAAATAAAATTCAAGTAATTAAATTTAATTCACTAACCACAGAACTATGTAAAAAATATAAATCAAACCTAATATTAAGAGGTTTAAGGGCTGTTTCAGATTTTGAATATGAGTTTCAACTAGCTGGAATGAACAGAAAATTAAATAATAAAGTAGAAACAGTCTTTCTAATGTCTGATGTAGAAAACCAAATTATTTCATCTAGATTTGTTAAAGAAATTGCATTTCACAAAGGTGATTTAAGGAAGTTTACCACTAAAAGTACAATAAAATCATTGAGAAAAATCTATGCTTAAAAAAATTAGTATTATTATTTTATCAATATTATTAACAACAACAGCTTTAAAAGCAAAGGAGAATACTATGATACTTAAATTAAAAGATGGAGATGTTAAAATAGAATTATTTCCAGAAGTTGCTCCAAATCATGTTAAAAGAATAACTGAGTTAGCTAACAACGGAAAATACGATGGTGTAGTTTTTCATAGAGTAATTGATGGTTTTATGGCTCAAACAGGCGATGTTCAATTTGGGAATTCAACATTAAATAGTTTTAATTTAAGTAGAGCTGGGATGGGAGGGTCTGAATTGCCTGACCTCAATGAGGAATTTAACGACTTGCCACATGAACGAGGAACATTATCAATGGCAAGATCATCTGATCCGAATAGTGCTAACAGTCAATTCTTTATTTGTTTTGGGCCAACACCTCATCTTGATAGACAGTATACTGTATTTGGCAAAGTTATTGAAGGAATGGAATTTGTAGACATGATTACAAAAGGTGATGGACCCAATGGATCTGTTTCCAACCCCGACAAAATAATTAGTTTTAAATCTGAGTAATAATGGATGAATGGAAGATATAAAAAAGAATTTTTCTTTTAGCACAAAATATCAAAATAAAAATTATCGTGTAGGATTAATAGAAACTCATCGTGGAAATATAAATACTCCTGCCTTTATGCCCGTAGGAACCCAAGCTACAGTTAAAGGAGTTTTTATTGATGATATTATTAAAACCGGGAGTGAAATAATTCTTTCAAACACTTATCATTTAATGATAAGACCAGGTACCAAAAGAATTGAGTCTGTCGGAGGTCTTCATGAATTTATGAATTGTAAACTCCCAATTTTAACAGACTCTGGTGGTTATCAAGTGATGTCGTTATCTAAATTTAACAAAATTGATAAAGACAAAGGTGCAATTTTTCAATCACATATTGATGGTAAAACATTTATATTGGGTCCTGAGGAAAGTATTAAAATTCAAAAAAAACTAAATTCAGATATTGTTATGGTCATGGATGAGTGTCCAAAAAATACAAAAGATTATAATAAAATTAAAGATTCAATGGAACTATCAACTCTATGGGCAATTAGATCTAAAAAAGAATTTGGAAATAATCCACTTAAAGCACTATTTGGAATAGTTCAGGGAGGCTTATTCAAAGATCTTAGAATTGAATCTTTAAAAAAATTAATTGAAATAAATTTTGATGGATATGCAATTGGTGGATTGGCTGTTGGTGAAACTCAAAAAGAGATGTTTAATGTATTAGATGATATTAAGAATTATTTACCATTGGATAAACCAAGATATTTAATGGGCGTTGGAACTCCATCGGACATACTAGGTGCTGTTAAAAGAGGAATTGATATGTTTGATTGTGTTTTACCAACTAGATCAGGAAGAACAGGTTTAGCTTTTACTTGGAACGGCAGAATTCAAATTAGAAATTCTCAATACAAAAATGACAATACACCTTTAGACGCAAACATGACAAAATTTGATTTGAATAAATATTCAAAGAATTACTTGAATCACTTGCATAAAACGGATGAAATGCTCTCTTCAATGCTTTTAACTTTAAATAATATAAACTTTTATCAAGAACTAATGTTTGAAATCAGAAAAAATATCAAAATGGGAACTTTTGATCAATTTCACGATAAGTATATAAATATTTTGTAAATTTTAACCATTGCCAAATATTAAAAAATCAATATAAGATTTTTGTTTGGGGGCCCTTAGCTCAGTTGGTAGAGCAATTCCCTTTTAAGGAATGGGTCGATGGTTCGAGTCCATCAGGGCTCACCATTATTTAGGCTATCGGCGGATATTTTAAAATAATTTCATTCATCCAATTATTTATTTGTTCAATTCTTCTATCATTAGAGGGATGGGTGCTCATGAATTCAGGCGGCTCTTTTCCTTTGTTAGCTTCTTTCATTCTCTCCCAAATTTGAGTAGTTTCTCTTATATCATATCCAGATAATGATGAAAAAATTAATCCCAAATAATCAGCTTCACTTTCTTGTTTTCTAGTAAAGGGGTTCATAATTCCTATCTGAGATAATAATCCAACCGTATTCATTCCCGTAGTTCTATTAACTTGAGACAACTTTCCCCCAGTAGCAATATCTATTATACCTGTTGTTGTATTTAATAACACTGTTCTACTTGCTCTTTCTACTGAATGTTTTGCAACAGCATGAGCTATTTCATGACCCATAACGGCAGCTAGTCCATCGTCATTTTTTGTTATATCTAACATCCCTGTGTATACTGCAATTTTTCCTCCAGGCATGCACCAAGCATTTTTAACTTTTTTATTGTCAATTAAAATATATTCCCAAGAAAAATTTTTAGTTGGATCATCCATATTATTTTTATAAAAATACTCTGATATTGAAGTTTCTATTTTTGAGCCAATTGATACTATTTTATCTAAACTTTCTTTATCGTCACTTAATTTAGCTTTTAGTTTAACTTGTTCATACAATTGAGCTGCTTGTGCATTTAACTTCGATTCTGGAATTAATTTCAATTGTCTTCTATCGGTGATTGGAGCACTTGTGCAGGCGTGTAAACCAGCAGAAATGCAGCCACAACCCATCAAATATATAAAATTTCTTCTATTCACTTTTAACAATATTTATATTACATGTAATTATTAATCAATTGTTAGAAATGTCTAAATTTAGAAGAAAAAGAATCTCATTTATTGCAAGATTAAGAAACTATTTTATTACAGGAATTGTAGTTTTAGTTCCAATTGGCATTACTCTATACTTAACTACATTTTTTATCTCAATTTCATCAAAATTAATTCCTCCAGGGATAAATCCCAATAGTTATCTGCCATTTGCAATACCTGGTTTAGAAATTCTACTTTCTGTAATTTTTATTACTTTTGTGGGAGGTCTATCATTATCATTTATTGGTAAAAAATTTTTGCAGTTGTTTAATGATTTGCTAAAAAAAATACCAATTTTAAGAACTATTTATTCAGCAATTGGACAAATGACAGAAACTTTCGCACCAAAGAAAGGTTCTAAGAAAAGTGTTGTCTTAATACAATATCCTAGAAAAGGAACATGGGCAGTTGGATTTGCTACTAAAGAAAATAAAGGTGAAATATCAAAAAAAACAAATACAGATTTAGTTAATGTTTTTGTTCCAACTACTCCTAATCCAACGAGCGGTTTTTTATTGATGTTTCCAAAAAGTGAAATTGTTTATTTAGATATGACCTTTGAAGAAGCTTCAAAATTCATAGTTTCAGCCGGGACTTCGGACACCAAAACTAAATAGTGTCATTAATTACAGACACTTTATCATACAACTTAATAAGCTTATTATAATTTTTTATTTTGATATTGTTTTTTTCAATTTTTTTAATTTCTCTTTCAGCAACTTTGAATAGATCTTCGTGCTGAATAGGATCTGCTAAGTTATATTTTTTTAAACCGCTCTGTTTAAATCCTAAAATATCACCATATCCTCTTATTTTTAAATCTTCCTCAGCAATTTTAAAACCATCATTAGAGTTTTTTAGTATTGTAATTCTTTTTCGAGCGTTTTCACTTAGTCCTGTCTTGAACATCAATATACAAGTTGACTCTTTGTTGCCTCTCCCCACACGACCTCTTAGTTGATGTAGTTGGGATAATCCATATTTATTTGAATTTTCAATGACAATTACATTTGCATTGGGAAAATCAATTCCAACTTCTATTACAGTAGTTGAAACTAATATATCTATATTTCTATCATTAAACTTATTCAATACACTGTCTTTTTCTTCTTTTCCCATACCACCATGAATTATATCGACTCTATCTTTAAAAATTTTACTTAGATATTTATATTTTTCTGTAGCAGATTGATGATCCATTTTTTTTGACTCTTTTATCAAAGGACAAACCCAGAATACTTGATTTTCTTTTGATATTTCGCTTTTAATAAATTTAATAACTTCATCAATTTTTGCTTCGTATTTACTGTATGTTTTTATTGGCTGTCGATTTTTTGGTTTAGATTTAATTAAAGAAATGTCCATATCTCCATAAATTGTCATCATCATTGTTCTCGGTATAGGTGTTGCTGACATTACTAGTACATCGCAATCTTTACCTCCTTTATCTGAAAGCTTTTTTCTTTGGTTAACTCCAAATTTATGCTGCTCATCTATAATTATTAATCCTAAATTAAAATAAGTAATTTTTTCTTGGAATAGAGAATGTGTACCAATTAAAATATCAATCTTATTATTTGAAAGATCGTTTAAAACTTTTTTTCTTTTTTTATACTCTGTTTTTCCAGTTAATATTTCAGGATTACAATAATCATTAAAATTTTCTAATATAAATTTATAATGTTGAATAGCTAATATTTCAGTTGGAGCCATTATTGCAACTTGATAGCCAGCTCTTATGGAATTTAAAGCTGATATTACGGCGACTATTGTTTTTCCTGATCCCACATCCCCTTGTAACAATCTAAACATTTTTTGTTTGGACTCCATATCTTTATTTATATTTTTTAACGCAAATATTTGATCATCAGTAAGTTTGAATTTTAAATTATTGATTATTTTATCCTGGTATTTGGAGTCTAAAGTTTTATTTTTTTTTTTTATTTTTTTAATTTTACTTCTTATATTTGAAGAAAGTAAAAAATTTGCAAAAATTTCATCAAATACAAGTCTTCTGAAATATTTTGTATCTTTAATTTTTGTGATTTCTTCCTTGTGAATTTTAACAACACACTCTTTCCATGATACATTATCAAACAAATTAGATATTTCCTTTGGCAACCACTCATCTAAATCAGGCAAATTTTGAAAAACACTATTTATTATTTGATTATATTTAGTCAATGTTAAACCTTCTGTCAGACTATATTTATTTTCATCCTCTATTAATACTGAGCTGTTTGGTTTTACTAGTCTTGGGTTAACAAATTGGAATTTATTTCTAAAATTATTTGCTTTACCATTAATTATGATTTCTTCATTTAAAGGCAGTAGTTTTCTTATGTATCCTTCATAACTATTAAAAAAAATACAATCTATTTTTACACCATTTTTTTCACATATAACTTTATTAGGTAAATTTCTTATCCGTGGAAAATTATATTTAATGGGTTTTACTTTAATGTTGTAATTCTTACCTATTTGTAAATCTTCAATCTCTGTATCCTCAGCAGTTTCAATTTTTGATACTGGTAAATGCCACAATAGATCAAAAATTGTAAATATTTTTTTTTTATTAAATGATCTTAATGTTTTTTTACCAACACCTTTTATTTTATCGATGGGTGACAATAAATATTCAAAATTGCTCATTAAATATATATATATGTTTATAAGCAATGAATTCAAATAAACAAAATTTAATTAATAAAATTATTTATAGATCTCAATATAGAGGTACAAAAGAAATGGATATTTTTGTAAGTAGTTTTGTTAAATCAGTTATTGATACATTATCAATAGATGATTTAAAAGATTTAGATTTATTGGTTAACATGAATGACGAAGATATTTCTAAAATTTCAAAAAATGAAATAAGCTTTGAAAATAAAAAAATCTTAAAACTATTAATTGATTTTAAATAGATGGCGGAGAGACTGGGATTCGAACCCAGGAAAGAGTTGCCCCTTTGCCGGTTTTCAAGACCGGTGCTTTCAACCGCTCAGCCATCTCTCCGTGAGCAAGGTTTTATTATTATTAATATATATTTCAAGAATAAAATGACTTAAGTAGTTACTTAAACTATTCAATTAATTAAAAATGAACAAAAAAAAATTTAATAAAGGAGTTCTGCTTACATCATTTGGTTCTTTTTGGTGGGGTTTTTTTGGTGTTATATATTTCAAATATATTTCTTTTGCAGGACATGTGGAAGTATTAATTCATAGAAGTGTTTGGACAGCATTTATATTATTAATTACTACTTTTTTATTTTCTAAGTGGAGTATTTTTAAAAAAATTCTTATAGATAAAAAAAAATTATTTATTCTTTTTATCTCTGGTTTTTTAATTTTTGTTAATTGGGGTGTTTGGATTTATGCTGTTAGTGTAGATAAAATAATAGATGCCAGTTTTGGCTATTTTATAATGCCAATCATAAGTGTTTTTTTAGGTAATTTTTTTTTTAAAGAACCGATCACAAAAAAAGGAAAGATTTCAATACTTTTAGTAATTACTTCAGTTAGTTATTTACTGATATTAGATTTTAATTCAATTCCATGGGTAGGATTAATTGTTGCATTGAGTTGGAGTTTTTACAATTTATTAAGAAAAAAAATTAATGTTGAAACAGATGTGGGGCTTTTTATAGAAAGCCTCTATATACTCCCATTCGTTTTAGTGGCATTCTATTTTATAACTATAAATAATTATAATGACTTTAGCTTATCAGAACCTTCAATAATGCTGTTGCTTATGTTGGCAGGGCCAATGACTGTGATTCCACTCTTTTTATATGTGCGTGGCGTTGAGCTAGCGGGACTAGGACCTGCTGGAATGATCTTTTATATCACTCCAACTTTTCAATTTTTACTTGGTTTTTTTATTTATAATGAGCAGTTTAATATAAATCAGTTAGTTAGTTTTATTTTAATATGGATTGCTGTATTTATATATTTGAAAGATATTTATGAAAAAAATTAAAATTTATATTTTTTTTCTTTGTATTATTATAAATTTTAAAGCTTATGCTTCTGATGCTGAATTTGAAGCGTGGAAGAAAAAATTTCAATCAATTGCTTTAGAGAGGGGTGTAAGTTTAAAAACAATTGAAAATACTGTTGGTAAATCTATTTTTTTAAAAGATGTTATTAAATTTGACAGATACCAGCCAGAATTTTATGAGGATACTAAAACATACGTGTCTAAAAGAGCTAACATTAAAAGAGTAAAAACTGGAATAAAAATCTACAGCAAAAATAAAAAAATAATTGATAAAATTACTAAAGAATTTTCTGTTGATAAGAACCTGCTTTTGTCTCTTATGGGTATTGAGACAAATTTTGGCAACTATTTAGGAAAAATGGATATTGTTTCATCTCTGGCAACTCTAAGTTATGACCAAAGAAGAAGCGAATTTTTTACCTCAGAGCTCATAACTCTTTTAATACTGTTTGATAATGAAATTATAAATCCAAATAATTATTTAGGATCGTGGGCAGGAGCATTTGGCAATTTCCAATTTATGCCTTCCACTATTAAAAATTATGCCATTGATTATAATAAAGATAAAACTATAAACTTAAAAAATATTGAAGATTCATTTGCATCTGCTGCTAATTACTTAAATAAAATAGGGTGGAATAATAATACACCATGTTTTTACAAAGTTGAGCTTATAAATGAAACACCCCACAAATATTTAAATACATCTGCAAAAAAAATTAAACATAAAAATAAAATATCCTATTTAAAAAGGTATATTAAAAATAACGAAATACTTAATGATCTTGATAATTTAAATGCAGCACTAGTAACTCCTGATTATGATATTATTCCAGATGCAAAAAAATTAACCCCAGCTTATGTAGTTTTTGATAATTACGAATTAATTTTAAAATGGAATAGATCCTTAAGATTTGCATTAGCTGTTTGTACATTGAAAAGTAAGTTTAAAAATGCAATTTAAATATATTTTATATCTTATATTTATATCTTTATTTGCTTGTGAACATCATTCTTCAAATATTAATATTAAGAACAAGCCTGAAGAGACAAAATCTATAGTTCAAAAAAAAGAAATTAAAGAAATAAAAAAAATTGAAAAAGAAGAATTAGTTAATATTGTTTATTCTAACAAAGGTTTTGCTTTAATATATAGTGAAGATTCAAGTAATTCATTAGCCTATAAATTAGATGATACATCAATTAATATATTAAGTCCTAATTTACCTAATGGAACCCCGGTTAGAATAACAAATATAATTAATGGAAAGTCCTTATTAACTGTTGTCAAAAACAAAACTACTTTACCTATTTATTATAATTCAGTAATTACAAATAGAATTGCAAGTGAATTATCAATAAATTCTAGCGAACCTTATGTGCACATTGAAACTATCAATTCTAATAAATTGTATGTTGCAAATGATGTAAAAACATTTGATGAAGAAAAAGAAGTAGCCAATAAAGCTCCAGTCGACGATATAATGGTTCAGAGTATAAGTTTGGAAACTGAAAAAAAAGAATCTAAAATTGAAAATTTTGTAACAAATTTCAATTACATAATTAAATTTGCAGATTTTTATTTTGAAGATTCTGCTATTATGTTAAAAAATAGGTTATTTGAGGAGTATAAAATTAAAAATATTTTAATCAAAAAGTTGTCACAAAATAATTTTAGAGTTTATAAAGGACCATATAAAGATTTTGAAAAATTAAAGAAAGGATTTCATAATATCGAAAACCTTAATTTTGATAGTATTGAAATAATTAAGCTATGAAAATAAAAAATTTATTATGTCTTTTAATATCTCTATCATATTTGACCAAACCAGTTTTAGCAAACTTTGATGTAAATGCTAGAACTGCAATTGTACAAGATTACTTATCAGGAAAAATATTGTTCGAAAAAGATGCAGATAGGCAAATTTTTCCTGCTTCTATGACAAAAATCATGACTTCAATTATAGCCTTTGATTTGCTCAAAAGTGGTGAATTATCTTTAGATGATAAATTTTTAGTATCAGAAAATGCTTGGAGATTATCTCAAGCAGGATATTCATCAATGTTTATTATGGTTGGAGATGAAATAACTGTTGAAAATTTACTAAGAGGTATAATTGTTTCATCAGGAAATGATGCTTGTATTGCACTCGCAGAGGGCATTGCAGGGACAGAAGAAGAATTTGCTATTATGATGACTGAAAAAGCAAGAGAAATTGGTATGGAAAATACTAATTTTTCAAACTCATCAGGAATAAATGCTCCAGACAATTTATCAACAGTTAGAGATATATTAATTATGTCCAATTACTTAATAAAAAATTATCCAAACTACTATGAATATTATAAGGAAACTGAATTTACATGGGACAGAACTGGTGGAGATCCAATAAAACAAGGTAACCGTAATCCTTTACTTTATAAAAATATTGGTGTTGACGGAATAAAAACAGGATATCTTGCATATGAAAAGTATTCATTGGCCTCGACAATTAAAAGAAATGAGAGAAGAATAATTGCAGTAGGAAGTGGTTTTAAATCAAAAAATTCAAGATCAAAAGAGTCATTAAAATTATTAACATATGGAATAACTAATTTTGATACGATTAATATTGCTAAGAAAGACGAAATATTTGACGAGCTTGAAGTTTGGCAAGGAACTCAAAAAACAGTTAAATCTTTTATTAATGAAGACGTTTATAAAACTATTCCAAAAGCAAAAAAAAAATATCTAAAAGTTTCGATTGATTATCAAGGGCCATTAAAAGCTCCAATATTAAAAAATGACAAAATTGGTAAAGTTAAAATTACTTATAAAGATGAACAAATTGGAGAATATGATTTATTAGCTTTTGAAAATGTAAAAAGACAAAATATATTTGCTAGATTTATTTCTTCAATAAATTTCCTAATCTGGGGCGATGTCTAATAACCCTGTAATAGTTTTTGAAGGTATAGAGACTTCTGGAAAATCAACTAATCTAAGAAAAGTTATTAAATATTTTAAAAAAAATAACATAAAATACATCAGTTTTAGAGAGCCTGGTGGAACTAATTTTTCTGAAAAATTAAGACTATTAATGTTAAATAAAAAATCAAAATTAAATAATAAAACTGACTTATTTTTGCTTATGGCATCTAGATCAGAGAATTTTGATAAAATTTTAAAAGAGAATTATAAAAAAAAAGTTATATTGATTGATAGGTTTATAGACTCGACATTAGCATATCAACATTATGGCATGGGATTAGATAAAAATTTAATTTTAATAATGAACAATTTTTTATTGGGTAATTTTAAACCAAATTTTACCTTCTTAAGCGTTGTAAATAAAAAAAATATGCTAAAAAGGCTTAAATCAAGAAAAAATAACAATAAATACGATAATTTTAAATATAATTTTTATAATAAAGTTCAAAAAGGATTTTTAAAAATTGCGCTTAAAAATAGATCTAAATACTTAATTCTAGATAGCAACAAATATAGTTTAAAAGTTATTGAAAATAAATTAATTAACAAAATAAAAAAAATTTTAAAATAAATGAGTGAAACAAGTAAACTTTTTGGACACAAAACTCTATTTAGCAATTTAATTTATTTAGACCAAATAGAAAAATTTCCAAATAAGATTTTATTAAATGGTCCTCAAGGTATAGGAAAAAAACTTTTAGTAAATCATCTTTTAAATTACCTTTATTCTAAAAACAATGAGCAATTTTATGATTTAAAGAATAATGAGTATAATATAAATAATAACTTATCTTTACTTATTTCCACTAATTCTCACCCTAATATTTATAAAATTCAAAAAAAAAAGGATAAAAAAATAATTGATATTGACCAAATTAGAGAAATGATTCAGTTTACCAATAAAACCTCTTTCAATAACGAGAGGAAATTTATAATAATTGAGGACATAAACTTATTAGGCACTAATTCTGCAAATGCTCTACTAAAATCTATCGAGGAACCTAATAACATAACTTATTATATTTTAATTAATAATTCTGAATTTAAGATTTTAGAAACAATTAGATCAAGATGTATAGAATTTAAATTGGGATTAATGAATTCAGAAGCAATCGCGATTGTGAATTATTATTTTAATAGTAATAAGTACAAAGATATAAACTTGGACTTTATAAACAATTATAATTCGCCATCGTTTTTAATATCATTGGTAAAATTTCTAGAAATTAACGATTTATCCATAAAAGAGTGCACTATCGAGAATTTATTGTCCTATATTATCAAAAATAAACTATATATATCTGATGAATTTATTAAAAAATATTTGAATTTGCTTATTGAACTTTTTTTCTACAAAAATATAAATAACTCTAAGAATATTTCATTCAAAATTAAAAAGTATTTTTATTTAAAACTTTCTTCTGTTAAAAAATATAATTTAGATTTTGAATCATTTTTTCTAGAATTTAATGATAAATTATTAAGTGAATAAAAATTACTACATTACAACACCAATATATTATCCATCTGCAAAACCTCATATGGGTCACGCATATTCGAGTATAATTGCTGACTTTTTTGCAAGATTAAAAAGAATACAGGGCTTTAATGTTTATTTTTTAACTGGCACGGATGAGCATGGACAAAAAATACAACGTGCTGCTGAAGAAAAAAAAATGGATCCATTATTGTTTTGTGATGAAATTAGTAAAACTTTTAGAGATTTATCTGAAACATTAAACCTGTCAAATAACGATTTTATAAGAACTACAGAAACTAGACATACTAAATCTGTTGAAAATCTTTGGAATATTTTAGAAAAAAAAGGTGAAATTTACTTATCAAAGTACTCGGGTTGGTATTCTGTTTCAGATGAAGCGTTTTACACTGATAGTGAAATTCAAGATTTGGATGGAACAAAAAAAGCAATCACCTCAGGATCTAAAGTCGAGTGGGTTGAAGAAGAGTCATATTTTTTCAAATTATCTAATTGGCAAGATAAATTGATAGAATTTTATGATAAAAATCCAGACTTTATACTACCTGAAACAAGAAAAAATGAAGTTGTTAGTTTTGTCAAATCAGGATTAAAAGATTTATCTGTCAGTAGAAAATCTTTCAATTGGGGAATAAAAGTTCCTTCTAATAAAGATCATGTTATTTATGTTTGGTTGGATGCTTTAACAAATTATCTAAGTGCTTTAAATTATCCAAATGAGAGTGACAATTTATATAAATCCTTTTGGCCTGCAGATCTCCATTTAATAGGGAAAGATATATTAAGATTCCATGCAATTTACTGGCCAGCTTTTTTGTTAGCTGCTGATATAAATCCACCAAAAAGAGTATTTGGTCACGGATGGATACTCTCAGGTGATGAAAAAATGTCAAAATCTAAAGGTAATATTTTAGATCCGCTTGAAATTATAGATACTTATGGTTTAGATCCTTTAAGATATTATTTAATTAAAGAAGTTTCATTCGGTAACGATGGAAATATTTCACAGGAAAAATTAGAGTCATGTATAAATAGTGATTTGGCTAACAATTATGGAAATTTGTGCCAAAGGGTTTTGGCGTTCTGTGATAAAAATTCTAATTTTGAAATTCCTGATTATGATAACTTTACAGAAGATGACAAATTGATCTTAGATCAATACTCAAAACATTATGAAAATTTATTAAAATATTCTGATAATCAGGATGTAAATTTATATATAAATTTTATAGTTGAACAGTTATTTGCTGCAAATAAGTATTTTAATGATCAAGAACCTTGGAAAAAAAAGAGTGACAAATTAAGAATGAATACTATTATTTATGTTGCATTGGAGTTAATAAGAAAAGTCACTATATTACTATATCCAATAATACCAAGTTCATCCCTAAAGGTGTTAGAGGTATTTGATATAAAGGAAGATAAAATTCATTTTGAGACAATTAAGGATAATAATTATTTAAGTAGAGGTCTTAAATTAAACAAATTAGATATATTATTCAGAAAGATTGAAAAAAATGATTGATTCACATTGTCATCTTGACCATGAACCATTAATCCATGATATAAATGATGTATTGTTAAGATGTAAAAATGTAGGTGTTAGTAAAGTTCTTACAATTTCTACAACATTGAATGGTTTTCCCAAAATTCTAGAAATTGTAAGTAAGGATGAAATGATATTTGGCACATTTGGAATTCATCCACACGAAACAAACACTGACCAACTATCCAAAGATGAAATAACAGAAAAAATCAAATCAAATAATAAAATTATTGGAGTGGGTGAGACTGGTTTAGATTTTTATTACAATAATAGTGATAAAGAAAAACAGATAAAAAGTTTCAAGAATCATATTAATGCAGCGTTGGAGCTTGATATTCCATTAATTGTCCATTCGAGAAATGCAGAAACTGAAACTTTTGATATATTAAAAAATTACAGTAAGAAACTAAAAATACTTATGCATTGTTTTACTGGATCACTTGCTTTTGCTTTAAAATTATTGGAACTTAATACTTATTTTTCCGCAAGTGGTATTATTACATTTAAGAATAGCACCGAACTTCAAAACACTTTTAAACAATTGCCTTCTGAAAGATTGCTGATAGAAACAGATAGTCCCTTTTTAGCTCCTGAACCAATGAGAGGTAAAAAAAATGAACCATCATTTGTACATTATACTTTAAAAAAACTTTCAGAATTAAAAAATCTTAAAGAGGATGAGCTCGATAAAATAACTACTGACAATTTTAATAAACTTTTCTTTAGCATATGAGCTTAAGATTTACTATTTTGGGCTGTGGTAGTTCTTTAGGCATTCCCCGTATTGATGGTTATTATGGAAATTGTGATCCAAAAAATAAAAAAAACATTCGATCTAGATGTTCGGCAGTAATAAGTTCTAAAAATTTAAATATACTCATTGATACCTCTCCTGATTTAAAATCACAATTGTTAGAAAATAAAATTAGAAATATTGATAAAGTATTTTATACACATTATCATGCTGATCAAACTCACGGTATTAATGAGTTAAGAGTATTCTCATTAAAAAATAAAAAAAAAATACCTATTTACGCAGATTTGCCAACCAGAAAATACCTTAAAAGTAATTTTAATTATTGTTTCAAGAACTACAAAAATTATCCATCAATACTTGATTCTAAAGTACTAAAAAAAATACACATTTTTAAAGATTTTAAAAAAAAAATTATTATAAAATCTTTAAAAGTCCAACATGGGTCAATTAAAAGTACATGTTTTATTATTAATAACAAATGTGCTTATGTGCCAGATGTAAATAAAATAAAAAGTAAAGATTTAAAATATTTAAAAAATTTGAAATATTTAGTTGTTGATTGCTTGAGGTATAAATATCATCCAACTCATTTTAATTTAGAGGATGTTTTGAAATTAGTCGATAAAATAAAACCTAATAAGGTAATTCTTACCAATTTAAGTAACGAAATTGATTACAAAAAAATTAATAAAAGTTTACCAAATAATATTATGCCTGCATACGACGGTTTGTCTTTTTTAATTTAGTATTTTTTCAATCTTTTTGGTTATTTTTTTTGAAGTAGGTCTTGTTAAAGACGCAAAAGTGTCCTCGATTTTTCCATCTTTATTAATTAGTATTTTATAAAAATTCCATTTTGGTACAGCTGATTTGCCATAGTTTTTTTTTGCCCATTTATAAATATCATGAGCTTTTTCACCTTTAACTTCTGTGATTTCTGCTAGTGGAAAATTAATATTAAAATTGACTTCACAAAAATTTTTAACCTCATTATTATTGCTTTTTTCTTGATTAAAAGAATTTGATGGAATTCCTAGAACAATTAATCCTCTATCTCTATAATTTTCCCATAGTTCTTGCATGTCTTCATATTGTTTAGTAAAACCACAGTAACTTGCAGTATTTACAAGTAAAACTGGTTTACCTTTAAAATCATTTAAATCAATTGTATCGCCTCTAATACTCTTTATTTTAAAGTCAAAAAATATTTTTTCATACTCAGCATGTGAAGTACTCTTAAAAAAAATCATAATTATAGCAAACCCAAATATTAATATGTTCTTCATTATTTTAATTATTTATTTGGGGTAAGTAATATTAAAAAGTAACCAAATAAAGTGGATAATAATGACCCAGTTAGAACTCCAATTTTTACGCCATCCATATATTGTAAATTGTCAACAAATGCCAAATTACCAACAAATAAACTCATCGTAAAACCAATTCCTGTTAAAACACCTACACCATAGAAATTATACCAACTAGTATTACTTGGCATTTGAGCAATTTTTAATTTTATGGAAGCGTATGAAAATATAAATACACCTAATTGTTTTCCAACAAACAGTCCTAAAACTATGCCTAAAGGAACTTTATCTAATAAAGACGAAAAAGATAATCCATCTAAAGAAACACCTGCATTTGCAAAAGCAAAAATAGGCATTATTCCAAATGCAACATAAGGACTTATTGCATGTTCCACTTTAATTAAAAGTGAAAAATCTTTATCTTTTTTTCTATGAGGTATTGTTATTGCAAGTAATACACCAGCAATCGTTGCGTGAATACCTGAGTTATGTGTAAAATCCCATAAAAAAATTCCGACAATTAAATAGGGTAAAAATTTTTTTATATTAAATTTATTTATAATTAATAAAACGATAAATGCTAAAAGCATCAACGAAAGATATTTAAAACTTAAATCACCAGAATAAAACAGAGCTATTATAACTATTGCACCTAAATCATCTATGATTGCTAAAGCTGTTAGAAATACTTTTAAAGACAAAGGAACTCTACTTCCTAATAGTGACAACACACCCAAAGAAAAAGCTATATCTGTAGCTGATGGTATTGCCCAACCTCTTAAAGTTTCTCCATCTCCTAGATTTACAAGAACATAAATAAATGCAGGAACTACCATTCCACCTACAGCAGCAATTATTGGAAGCAGAGCTTGTTTAATATTTGATAATTCACCCTGTAAAAATTCTCTTTTAATTTCAAGAGTCACAAAAAAGAAAAAAATTGCCATTAATGCATCATTTATCCAATGCAACACTGACAGCTTGATGCCAAAATTATTTATTCCAATAAACAAATACTTTTCTAATGTTGAGAAATATAAAACTGATAATTCTGAATTACTTATAATTAATGCTATAATTGCTGCAAAAAGTAAAACAATTCCACTTGCCGATTCAAGTTTAAAAAATGAAGTAAATCCTTTTGTAATTTTTTGAATCATAATTAATTAGTAAGATCTTTAAAAAAAAGTTTTAAATCTAACAAAGTTTCGTAAAAACTATCTAATAATGGTGATATAGACGGAAAATAACTAGATATATAAACTTTAAATGTGTCAATTAAAAATATTATTCCTATTAAAGATATAATTATAATTAAAAAGTTTGATAATATCATTTTTATTTTTGGTTCTTTGTTGTCTATTTTTTTTTTCTTTTCATTTAAAATTTTAAAAGAATTATCTTTTTTGTCAGTTAAATTATTTTTACCTACTTTTGAAGCAATTTCATTAATGATTTGCTGATTATTTTCAACATTTTTTTTTTCAATCTTTGGTGCAACTTCAGAACCTATTTCTTTTTTTTGAAATAATTTTACTTCATCTATTTTATCTCCCAAGGATGTTTTATAATGCCAAATATGTTCACAAGAACTGCATTTTAATAATCTCCCATTTTTAGGTAATAATTTTTCATTTAGGTTGAATTTTTTATTACAAATGGGGCATTCTATGATCATAAGATCTCTTATAGCATTAAATATCAAATTTATTAGAATTTTATAACTATTATAACCTTTGAATTTTGATTTATCTGCTGTATTAGTACTGCAATCGGGGCGTAGCGCAGCCTGGTAGCGCATCTGGTTTGGGACCAGAGGGTCGCAGGTTCAAATCCTGCCGCCCCGACCATTAATTATGAAAAAAGCTAAAATCTACAAACCTTCAAAAACTGCAATGCAATCAGGGGTCAAGAAGTTTGAAAAGTGGATAATTGAATTCATAACTGATGATCCTTTGAAGAATCCTTTAATGGGATGGGAGAGTTCAACTGATACTTATTCTGAGTTAAACTTAGAATTTAAATCTAAAGAACTTGCTATAGAATATGCTAAAAAAAATAATATTAATTTTGAAGTAATTGAACCAAAACAAAGAAAAGTAATTAAAAAATCTTATGCAGATAATTTTATTAAGTAATGTTTAGATTTTTTACAATTAAAAAATGGTATTTATGGTCGTGGATAGGTTCAATAATTATACTATCATCACTTTGGATACAGGTAAAAATCGATGTAAAAATTAACGAATGGTTTGGTGAATTTTACGACATGATACAAAAAGCATTGGGTGCACCAAATGCAATAACTATTGATGAATATTGGGCAAGTTTGTTTTCATTTATTACTTTAGCAGCAATGTATGTAGGAGTAGCTGTTGTTGTAAGTTACTTTACATCACATTATTTGTTTAGATGGAGAACGGCAATGGTTGAATATTACCATAGTGTCTATGAAAAGGCTCGTAAAATTGAAGGTGCATCACAAAGAGTTCAAGAGGATACAATAAAATTTTCAAGAATAATGGAGTCATTAGGAACGAGTTTTATAGAAGCAATTATGATCCTGGTAGAATTTATGCCTATATTATTTGGTTTAAGTATTGGTATACCAATTTTCTTTTTTGGAGATTGGGATTATGGTTTAATAGTCGGTGCTTTAATATGGTCAGTTGGCGGTACTATTTTTTTGATTGTTCTCGGTCTTATTTTAAGACTAGTTGGAGTCGAATATGATCTCCAGAAAAAAGAGGCAGCTTACAGAAAAATATTAGTAATAGCCGAGGACGACGGATCAGTAAGACCAAAAACCATCGAGGAACTGTTTGATGGAGTAAGAAACATACATTTTCTGAGTTATATAAGATATCTTTATTTCAATATTGGGAGAATAGCTTACCTTCAGGCTAATGTTTTATCAGCTTACGTATTTCTAGCTCCTGCAATTGTTGCTGGTGCTGTTACATTAGGTGTAATGCAACAAATCATAAGAGCATTTGGTCGTGTGGAAGGATCAATGCAATATATCTTAAAAGCCTGGCCAACAATTATAGAGCTTGCAAGTGTTTATAAACGATTAAGAGAATTCGAGCTTAAATTAGAGCATGAAGATCCAGAGCGTAAATTAGAAATTTAAACTTTGATGAAATTATCAAAAGATTTACTGAATAGTCTTATAGATATAACATCTAATTCAGCAATAGCTTGTTATCCTTACATTGGGAAAAATGACAAAATTCTAGCCGATAAAGCTGCTACAGACATTATGAGAAACCAACTTAATAAATTGAGCATAAAAGGCGAAGTTGTGATTGGTGAGGGAGAATTAGATGAGGCCCCAATGCTTTACATTGGAGAAAAAATTGGAAATGGCAATGGACCTCTTATTGATATAGCTGTAGACCCAGTAGAAGGAACTAACTTTGTTGCTAAGAATCTTCCTGGAGCAATGTCTGTTTTAGCAGTTTCAGAAAAAGGAAATCTTTTTAATGCGCCAGAAACATATATGCAAAAAATAGCTACAGGAAACAATATTCCTAAGGATACAGTTGATCTTGATAATACAGTTGAACAAAACATACAAAACTATTCAGTAGTAACAAATAAAAAAAATACTGATATAACGGTTTGTATTCTTGATAGACCCAGGCACAAACAAATAATTAGTGAACTTAAAAGGTTGAATGTAAATATTAAATATATTTCAGATGGTGATGTTGCTGGCGCTTTATTAGTATCCGATAAAAAATTTGGTGTTGATATATTTATGGGAACTGGAGGAGGCCCTGAAGGAGTTATTTCAGCAGCTGCACTTCAAACATTAAATTGCAATTTTCAAGGAAGATTTTTATTTAATTCTAGCAAAGATATTAATAGAGCTAAACAAATGGGTATAAAAGACTTAAATAAAAAGTATGAAATTAATGAAATCATAAAAGGTGAAAGTATTTTTTGTGCGACAGGAATTACTTCTGGCGAATTAATTAATGGAATTATTAAAAAAAACAATAAATATATTACTGAGACAATTATTACTCACAATAAATCTATTTTAGAAGTTGTAAAAAAAGAGGTTTCGATTACTTGATTATTTTAAAGATTTACAATAAAAGATCATCGACTGGTCCCTTCGTCTATCGGTTAGGACACATGGTTTTCATCCATGAAAGAGGGGTTCGATTCCCCTAGGGACCGCCAATTATTTTTTTCTCCTAGTTGGAGCATTTATTTTTTCCCTCAGTGTTGTTAAAATATTATATAGAGTTCCATCTTGATTAAATTTCTTTTCAGTAATTTCTTCTGCTATTTTAATATCATTCATATCATTGATGTCTAATAATTGTTTCTTTTTAACAATACCCATAGAATTATATTCTATAATAATTATATTATTATTTAATATCTTTTTTTTACCTAATTTGTAGATTGATTGGTTTACTTTTTTTCTTTCAATATAAAACCATACGTCTCCAAAAGAACTGATAGAAGATGGTGGGCCAATGATTTTTCTTACATCATTTTTATTTGATTTATTTAATAAAATTTTGTCAAATTTTTTATCAATAAATCTAATACCATGCGTATTTGAAACTTTATTTATTGAACAATTAAGTGTAAAAAATAATAGAAAAATTAATAAGGTATTTTTCATATGAATAATGATTATCTAAATATTTACAATAATTTAATAAAATTAACTAGAAATAAAAATCTTTATATTAATTTAAAAAATTCTGATACTTTTTCTGACAGATTAATAGTTTTATTATTTCATTTTGGTTTTTTTTTAAAACATTTCAAAGAAGAAATTTCTAAAAATGAAGCTCAAAATTTATTTGATTTTGTAATTAGACAGATAGAATTATCCATACGAGAAATTGGATATGGAGATGTTTCTGTTAATAAAAAAATGAAGGATTATGTGAATCTTTTTTACAGTATTTTAGAAAAAGTTGAAAAATGGGAAAATATAGATAATTCTGATAAAATTGATTTCATTGAAGGATTAATGAATATTAAAGGGCATAATGATTTATTAGTTAATTATTTTGATAAATATAGAGATTTTCTTATAAAAAAACCTTTAAAAAACTTTACAAAAGATATAATAGAACTTAAATTTTAATTATGGCTGTACCTAAACGAAAAACAACAAAATCTAGAGCTGGAAAAAGACGCTCTCATATTCATGAGTCCTCGAAAAATATAATCGAGGATAAAAAGTCAGGTGAATACAGATTGTCTCATCACCTAGATTTAAAAACAGGCTTTTATAAGGGTAGACAAGTTATAGATCCCAAAGAATAGTTTCATATGAACAACCCAATAATTATTGCCATTGATGCAATGGGTGGTGATAACTCGCCAAATAAAATCATTGAGGGTATTTCTATACATTCAAAAAAGTCATTAAAAGTTCAATATAAAATATTTGGGAATCAAAATCTTATAGACCCATTAATAAAAAAGTATAATTTACAATCTGATAGATTTACGATTTCACACACTGACAAAATCGTTGAAAATGAAGATACCGCTTTAGTAGCTGCTAAAAGAGGAAAAAAAACTAGTTTATGGCTTGCTATAGAGTCATTAAAAAATGATGAGGCTCATGCAATAGTTTCTGCTGGTAACACAGGAGCTCTTTTCCTAATATCAAAATTAAATTTAAAAATGATTGACAATATTGATAAGCCTGCCTTATCAGCATTATGGCCAAGTAAACGAGGGATGAATGTAGTTTTAGATTTAGGCGCAAACATTGAATGTAGTTCAAAAAATCTAGTAGATTTTTCAATTATGGGTTCTGCACTTCTTAAAGCCTTGTATGAAAATGTTAAACCAAATGTTGCTTTGCTTAATATAGGATCTGAAGAATTAAAAGGAAATGCAATGATTAAAGATACCTATCAAATACTTAATGAAAAAAAATATCAATTATTTGATTTCAATGGCTATATTGAAGGTAATAATATAATGGAAGGTGATGTAAATGTAATTGTTGCAGATGGATTTACAGGAAATATTGCTCTAAAAACCGCTGAAGGAACATCAAACTTTATTATAAGTGAACTTAAAAAAGCTTTATCATCTAACATAATTGGAAAATTATCTTCATTGTTAAATTTTAAAAATTTACAAAAATTTAAGAATAAACTAGACCCAAGATTGTATAATGGTGCAATTTTGCTAGGACTTAGTAAGCCTGTTATAAAGAGTCATGGATCAACAGATTCTATAGGTTTTGCAAATTCTCTAAAAGTTTGTGAGCAGACTATTAGAGGAAAACTTATAGAACAAATAAAAGAGAATATAAGATAGATGAGAGTTAACCTAACAAAAAAAGATATTGTCAATTCTATTTATATGCAAATAGGTTTTTCAAAAAAAATAAGTGAAACATTGTTAGATGATATACTTCAAATAATATTAGAAAATATTAATAAAAATAAGAAAGTTAAGATTGCTAAATTTGGAACTTTTATTTTGAGAAAAAAAAATCAGAGAGTGGGACGCAATCCTAGGACAAAAGAAGTAACAATTATTTCTGAGAGAAATGTGATATTATTTAAAGCTTCTAAAGAATTTAAAGAATATATTAACAGAGATGTCTAATACTAAAGAAAATTCTAAATATAAAAGTATTGGAGAAGTGGCAGCATTGCTAAATCTTATAAATAAAAAAACTGGAAATCTTTCAACTCATACTATTAGATTTTGGGAAAAAGAATTTAAACAAATTAAACCGAAGATTTTTTTTGGGAAAAGAAGATATTACGACGAAAAAGACATTAATATTTTAAAAAAAATTAAATATTTATTAAAAGATAAAGGTATGACATTAAATGGTGTAAAAAAGGTGCTAAATTCAGAAAATTCTGATATTGACGAATTATACAATAACACTATAAAACAAAAAAATAATATTAAATCTAAATTAAAAAAAATAAAAAACTTAATTACTGTAATTAAAGAAAAAAATGGCTAAAAAAACTCATGTTAAAGTAAGACTTGTTCCAGAAGAAAAACCAGATAGCCCTTTTTTCTATTATGTAAAAAAACCAGCTGGTGGCGAAAAAGCTAAAGTTAAGCTAAAAGCAAAAAAATATAATCCAGCAACAAGAAAACACGAAATTTTTATTGAAAAGAAATTACCACCACATAGCAAATAGTTTATTTTCTTTTTTTAAAATTTCTCCTTTCAAAATCAATATAAGCTAAAATCATATTTTTCCATATCCTGTGGGTAATTTTTGGATCAATTTTATTTTTAATTGATTTTTTCTTTATATTTTTGAGAATTAAGTTGATTCTTTTTTGATCAACAATTTGTTTTCTTTTTTCTTTTAGAGCTAAAACTTTTTTAACCAAATTCGTCCTTTTTTTAATTATTTTAATTAAGGAATTATCAAGTTTATCTAAATCAGATCTTATTTTACTGAGTTTTCTTTTTTTTAATGGCGACATTTATATAATTGGATAATTTAAAAATTATTATATTTATCCGTTCATGTATAGTGAAAATCTAAGAGTAAATTATCAAATTTCTTCATGGTTAATGTTCATGTTTATACTTATTTCTATAATGATAATAGTTGGAGGACTTACGAGATTGACAGATTCTGGATTATCCATCACTCAATGGCAGTTATTCTCAGGTTTATTACCTCCATTAAACAATTCACAATGGAATATGTACTTTGATTTATACAAAGAAATTCCCGAATTCAAACTTCAAAATTATGACATGAATATGAAGGAATTTAAGGTAATTTTCTGGTGGGAATGGGCTCACAGATTTCTAGGAAGATTAATTGGTATCTCTTTTTTAATTCCACTAATTTATTTTACCTTTAAAATTAAATTTAAAAAATTATTAAACCTATATTTCATATTTTTACTAATATGTTTCCAGGGATTTATTGGTTGGTATATGGTTAGCAGTGGATTAGTTGATAGGGTAGATGTTAGTCATTTTAGATTATCTGTACATTTATTAATAGCTTTTATTATTTTATCCTTGATTTTTTGGAACTATTTAAAAATTAAAGCCTCAAAAAATAATCAAAATACAATAAATACTTTTTTTACATTTACCTTTTTGATGTTAATTCTTATACAAATTACTATAGGTGCGTTTGTTTCTGGTATGGATGCAGGTAAAATTTATAACTCATGGCCTTTAATGGGTAATTCTTTTTTTCCTGACGATAATAATCTATCAAATCTTTTTAAAATTTCTGCTTTTAGTGATCCTTCTCTAGTTCAATTTATTCATAGAAATCTAGCGTATTTGATAGGTTTCTTTTATCTTTGTATTTTTTTTAATGTATATAAAAATAAGAACAAATGTTTGTATAAGCCTGTAAATGTTTTAGGTTTTTTTATTATTTTACAAATTATATTAGGAATACTAACCTTATTACATGGTGCACAGATTATAATTGCATCAATGCACCAAATAAGTTCTATTTTTTTAGTAAGTTCTTGTATCTATTTTTTATTTATAAATACTAAGTTTAACTTACAGCCTTCAAACTAGGTTTTCCTGATGCGCCTAAAGCTTGATCTAAATCTGCTATTATATCATCAGGGTGTTCTATACCAATAGATAACCTTACATAACCTGGTGTAACACCTGCAGCTAATAACTCCTCTTCAGTTAATTGGCTATGGGTTGTTGTGGCTGGGTGTATAGCTAAACTTCTAGCGTCACCAATATTTGCAACATGATAAAACATTTTAAGAGACTCAATGAATTTTTTGCCAGCCTCAACTCCTCCCTTAACTTCAATACCAACTAATGCACCATTTCCACCTTTAAGGTATTTTTTTGATCTTGCAGCGATTTCACCCTCATGAAGAGTAGGATATATAACTCTATCAACATTTTTATGTTTTTGTAAAAATGCAACTGCTTTTTCTGCATTTGAACAATGTTGTTTCATTCTTAAAGGTGCAGTTTCTAATCCTTGGATTATGCCCCAAGCATTGTCCGGCGCTAATGGAGCTCCAAGATCTCTTAAAAGACATACTCTTGCTCTTACTGCAAATGAAACATTTGCTCCTGTTAATTGTGGCACTACTTCACCCCATTTAGCCCCACCATAACTAGCATCAGGCTCATTAAATAGAGGTTGTCTTTTTGGATCTTTTGTCCAATCAAAATTACCACCATCAATAAGACAACCTCCTATTACTGTTCCGTGTCCACCTATAAATTTAGTTAACGAATGCACTACAACTGCTGCTCCATGTTCAATTGGTTTGCAAATCACAGGTGATGCAGTGTTATCCATTATTAATGGTATATTATGTTTTCTCCCAATGTCTGAAACTTCTTTAATTGGAAATACTCTAAGGTATGGATTTGGCAATGTTTCTGCATAAAAACATCTAGTCTTATCATCAATTAATTTTTCAAAATTACTTGGATCTGAAGGATCAGCATATCTACATTCAATACCCAACTTTTTAAGAGTGTGAGTAAATAAATTTACTGTTCCACCATATAAATCAGTAGAACTAATAAAATTATCGCCAGATTGACAAACGTTCATGATCGCAAAAGTTGAAGCAGCTTGCCCTGATCCAACTGTAACCGCAGCTAATCCACCTTCAAGAGCTGCAACTCTTTTTTCTAAAACATCATTAGTTGGATTCATAATTCTTGTGTATATGTTTCCAAATTCTTTTAAGGCAAATAAATTTGCTGCATGATCAGTATCATTAAATTGATATGAAGTTGTTCTATATAGTGGAACTGCTACAGCAGTAGTAGCTGGATCACTTCTGTAATCTCCACCATGTAAAGCTATTGTTTCTGGATTTTTATTTTTACTCATTTTTCCCCTTCCGTTTAAAAACCCATTTAACTTTAATGAAAAAACACAATCAAGCTTAAATTTAACTTGATAATGGGGGATAATTTGTAGTTATAAATTTTTTAAGCACTGATAAAACTCTGTCTGCTTCTTCTAATAACATCATATGACCACAGTTATCTATAATGTCGACCTGGCTACCTTCAATTAAAGCTGCTAATTTCTTTCCCTCTTTTACAGGACACATTTTATCATCAGTTGCTAAAATCGATAGTGTAGGGCATTTAATTTTTTTTGCAGCTTCAAAACCATTTTTGTAATTATCACAAGCTCTGAAATCAACACCAAGAGTGTTTTGTATAGTACGTGATTTCGCTAACATTGTTCCTGTATTTATATGATACAATCCAGGTACTGGATGTCCTCCAAAATGTCCTGCTGGGCCGTGAGCCCAATCCATCATCAAATCTACTGCTTTTGGATCATTATTTTCAGCTAATGAAAGTAATTGAGGGTTCATTGGTATTGCACCAGCACCGCCCATTAAACTTAATGTTTTAATTTTATCAGGGTATCGTGAAGTACATTCCACAGTAACTAAACATCCTTGAGAGTGACCAACCAAAGAGGCTTCTTTGTGACCAACTGCATCAATTACAGCACTAACCCAGTCAGCCATTTCTTCTATTGATTTTAAACTTTCTCCTCCTGATAGACCGTGACCAGGCAAATCAACAGCTAAAGCATTATATCCATGAAATGCAAAGTATCGAGTTTGTAGAACCCATGTCATATGAGTTAATCCACTGCCATGAACGAATATTATTAAAGGTTTTTTTTTATCAAACGGTCTTCCTCCCGTTGAAGCATAAACTTCGTTATTATTTACTTTAAATTTCATTGATTAGATACAAGTCTTGGTTTTCTTGCAGCTCTAAAACCAACCTCGAAATCATTTTTTATATCATCAATATCTTCAATGCCAACAGACAATCTAATCATATCATGTGAAAGTCCAGCAAACTTTAAAGTTGCCTCATCCATTTGAGAATGAGTTCCTGATGCAGGATGTATGACTAAAGTTCTTGTGTCTCCTACATTTGCTAGGTGAGATGCTAGTTTTACATTATTGATAAATGCCACACCAGCTTCTTTTCCACCTTTAATACCAAATGCTATCATTGAACCTCTTCCATTAGGTAAAAGTTTTTTTGCCAATTCATGATCTGGGTGATCAGGAACACTTGGATGCGATACCCATGCAACACTTTCATGGTTCATTAAATATTTGACCATCTCTTCTGCGTTCGAACAATGTTTTTTCATTCTAACTGATAAAGTCTCTATACCTTGTAAAACATTCCATGCATTTTGTGGACTTAAACAAGGACCAAAATCTCTCATACCTTCAGCTCTGGCTTTCATTGTAAAAGCTGTTGGACCAAATTCTTCAGCAAAAGATAAACCGTGATAACCTTCATATGGTTTTGTCATAGTTGGAAATTTATCATTTTGCATCCAATCAAATTTTCCACCTTCAACTAATATTCCTGCCATTGAAGATCCATGTCCAGCCATCCATTTTGTAAGTGAGTGAATAACTATATCAGCTCCATGTTCAAAAGGTTTGCACAAATAAGGAGTTTGATAAGTTGCATCAACCATTAATGGTATACCAGCCTCATGTGCAATTTTAGCAATTTCAGGCATATTCATTATCTCATTACCTGGGTTACCAACTAGTTCTCCAAAAATTCCTTTAGTATTTTTTTGAATTGCTTTTTTAAAACCTTCTGTGTCTCTTGGCTTAACAAAAGTACATTTAATGCCAAATTTAGGTAATGTTAACCTAAATAAGTTTACAGTACCTCCATATAATTGTGATGATACAACTAAGTGATCACCAGCTTCACACAAAGTCATTACAGTTAAAAAAATTGCACTCATTCCTGAGGATGTAGCTAATGCAGCTGTACCACCTTCAAGAGAGGCGACTCTTTCTTCTAATACACCAACTGTTGGATTTGAAATTCTGCTATATATATGTCCACCTCTTTCTAAATTAAACAGAGCAGCGGCATGGTCAACATCATCAAACAAATATGATGTAGTTTGGTAAATTGGTACTTGTCTTGAACCAGCGTTTTTATGTGGTTGATAACCAGCATGTAGGCTTAACGTATCGAATTTATAAGTATTTGGTTTTAATTCTTTTTTTTTATCACTCATTTGGCTCCTTTAATTATTAGCTTAGAGAATTCCTTTTTAAAGAGGTCATTATTACTAATAAATGCTCATAATTCAATCAACCATTAAGTCCTGAAAAAATATAATAAATTGACAATATAAGTAATTATAAGTATTAATCCCGCAGTCATGACAAAATTTGTTAAAAAAGATGAGATAAATAGCGAGTGGTTTGAAATTGACGCTACAGGCGCTGTTGTTGGTAGACTAGCAACAGTTGTATCGAAAATTATAAGAGGCAAAAATAAAACAAAATATACTCCTCACATGGATCATGGCGATTTTGTTGTTGTTAAAAATGTAGACCAAATAAAATTTACTGGAAATAAATTTCAAAACAAAAAATATTACAGGCACACTGGTTATCCAGGAGGAATAAAAGAAATAACGCCAGAAAAATTAAGTGAGAAAAAGCCTGGTGAAGTTTTAAAATTAGCTGTCAAAAGAATGTTACCATCCGGTGCTCTTGCTAAAAAACAATTGTCAAAGCTTAAAATTTATTCTGGAGCTGATCATCCTCATGGTGCACAAAATCCAAAAGTAATTGAAATCAGTAAACTTAATGAGAAAAATATAGTTAGAAATTAATATGGAAAGCAATCAAACATCATCACCAAAAATAAAATTAGATTTTAAAGATAGCAAATATGCTACAGGAAGAAGAAAAAAATCAGTTGCTAAAGTTTGGGTAAAAAAGGGTACGGGTAAATTCTATGTTAATGGAAAATCACTTGATGATTATTTTCCTAGAGCAAACCACAAAATGCAAATTTTAAGACCATTTGAAATAATAAATCAATCAACTGATTATGATGTTAGATCTAAAGTTGTTGGAGGAGGTCAAACTGGTCAAGCTGGTGCATTAGTACATGGTATTTCAAGGGCTTTACTTAAATTTGATGAAACATTAAAATCAACTCTACGTAAGGAAAAACTAACAACCAGAGACTCTAGATCTGTTGAGAGAAAAAAACCAGGTAGAGCAAAAGCAAGAAGAAGCTTTCAATTCTCTAAAAGATAATTTCTTTTTAATTTTCAACTGTTATATTAATTTATGCTTAAGAAAAATGTACTTATTTGTGGAGCAACCGGATATATAGGATTACAATTAACAAAGCTCCTTTGTAAACATAAACATATAAATATAAAATATTTATGTGGTAGTTCATCGGTTGGAAAAAAAATTGAGTTTTATGATAGTGATTTAAAGAAGTTTCAACTGCCAAAGATATCCAAGTTTAACAAAAAATACCTATCAGATGTAGATATTATATTTACAGCACTTCCAAATGGTGAAGCCCAATCTATATCAAAATATCTAAAAAAAAATAATCTCCTTATAGATCTTGCAGCAGATTTTAGACTCAATACTAAAAATGAATATGAAAAATGGTATAAAATTAAACATCGCGCCTCAAATCTAATTAAAGATAGTATTTATTCTATTCCAGAAATAAGTGGAAAATTAATAAAAAAATTTAAAATTATATCTTGTCCTGGATGTTATCCAACTACGGTATTAATTCCACTAATTCCATTAATAAAAAAAAACCTAATTAATAACAAAACAATTATCATAGACTCTAAATCTGGTTATTCAGGAGCTGGAAGAGGGGTGCATAAAAAATTTAAAAATAAAAATCTATACGAGTCCCTTAGTGCTTATGGATTAGCAAATCATAGACATAATTCTGAAATTCAACAAGAATTAGACTTAAAAACTGAAAAAAAAAATAAATTTCATTTTACTCCACATCTTACACCAATGTTTAGAGGAATATTAAGTACTATATATGTTGATATAAAAAAGGGTGCTACCCTAAGAAAAATTAAAAATGTTTTAACCAATCACTACAAAAGTCATAAGTTTGTGAAAATTTCTAAAATAAATACATTTTTAAGCACTAACGATGTAATTAATACTAATAATTGTTTAATTTCAGTATGTAATAGCAAATATAAAGATAAAATAATAATATTGTCTGCAATTGATAATTTGATTAAAGGTGGTGGGGGACAAGCTGTGCAAAATATGAATTATTATTTTAAATTTAATGAAGGTGAAGGCCTTAATGTGTAGAAAAATACTAATCATATTATTTTTAATTATTTTATCACATTGTTCTCTAAATCATCCTGTTTCAATGTGGAAAGTTGATGAAGAAAACATAAATTCAGATATTACAAAACTAAATTTTGAAAATGAAACCTCTTTTGATGAGTTTAAAAATAATGTAATTAAATATGGAGAACTAAGTGATTTTCCTAAATTAGATTAATGAAAAATGAGTAAAAATATAAATATTGCTGTAATCGGTCTCGGTCAAATAGGATCATATGTATACAATGAGTTAAATATTAAAAAAAAAGATATTGAAATTAAGACTGGAAAGAAAATAAAAGTTGTTGGGATCTCAGCTAAAAATAAAAACAAAAAAAGAAAATTTAAAATAAACAAAAAAATATTTTACTCAAACCCTTTAGATATTTTAAAAATAAAAAATCTTCATATAATAATCGAAGCAATCGGTTTATCAGGTGGAATATCAAAGAAAGTTATTGAAACCGCTTTAAAAAATAAAATTCATGTTATTACACCAAATAAAGCACTCATATCTAAACATGGAGATAAGCTTGGTGAATTAGCTGAAAAAAATAAAGTAAATTTAGAATTCGAAGCATCTGTGGCTGGAGGTATACCAATAATTAGAATTATAAAAGAAGGTCTTGCAACTAATAAAATAACAAAAGTTTATGGAATTCTTAATGGCACATGTAATTATATTTTGTCCGAGATGGAAAAAACTAAAGATAGTTTTGATAGTGTTTTAAAAAAAGCTCAGAACCTCGGTTATGCTGAACCTGGAAATCCTAAATTAGATTTAAATGGATATGATGCATTGGCAAAAATAAAAATACTTTCTTCACTAGCATTTAATAAAAAAATTTCAAAATCAAACTGTTTGATGGAAGGTATCGAAAATATTGAATTTAAAGATATTGAAATAGCCAATCAGTTAAACTTTAGAATTAAATTACTTGGTATTACAGAGATTATTAAAAATCGTATTTTTGAGAGAGTTCATCCCTGCATGGTTAACAAAGACTCTTATATCGGAAATGTTAGTGGCGTGATGAATGCTGTAATTTTAAATGGATCACCAATAGGAGAGAGTGTTTTACAAGGTGAAGGAGCAGGACCTGGACCAACATCATCCGCGATAATGTCAGACCTGTTGTCTATTTTAAGAGGAAATATTAAATTTCCTTTTGGAATTACTAGAACAAAAAGACAAAAACCAAAAATTTTTAATAAAGATATTTCATCTAATTCACTGTATGTAAGACTAGAAGTTAAAGATAAACCAGGAGTTTTGTCATCTATTACAAAAATTTTTGCAAACTATAAAATATCAATTCAAAGAATTATCCAGATACCAAATAGTAAAAAAAAAACAGCATCAATTGTAATTATTACTCATGATGCAAATGAATTAAGTTCTCAAAAATGTATTAAATCTTTTAAATTAAATCGAAACATAATTAAAAATCCAGTATTAATAAGATTATTTTAATGGAACTTTATATCAAACTTTTTGAAGTTCTATTTCCAGTTTTTTTTATTGTAGGTATTGGTTACTTTCTTGGTAAAAAAAATCCAAACTTTGATACATCTTTTATAACGACTTACTCAGCTAATTTCGGTACACCATCTATAGTAATATTTTCTATATCAGCTAGTGGTGTAACTTTTGCAATGTTCTCTGAGTATTTTTTATACGCTATTATTCTTTTGACTTCTTTTTTAATCGTTGGATTAATTTTCCTATTATTAATGAAAAAAGACTATCTTAGAGAATTACCAACATTCTTTCTACCTAATACTGGTAATATGGGTATCCCAATATGTTTGTTTGCATATGGAAAACTTGGTATGGGAATAGCCGCAGCTATATCATCATTGGTTGTTTTACTGCATTTCACTCTTAATATTTTTCTGGCTAAAAGAGAATTTGATTTAAATGTAATAGTTAAAAGCCCATCATTTTATGCAATAATTGCAACAATCCTATTTCTATATTACGAAATAGCTTTACCAATATTTGTTTTGAATACTGTTATGCTTTTAGCTTACGGAATGATTGTAATGATTTTAATGTCTTTAGGTGTATCTCTAACACAAATGAAAGTTTTTTCATTTAAGGACGCTTTAATTACATCCACTGGAAGAGTTATTATAGGTCCTTTAATAGGCTTTGCTCTGATATCTTTTTTTAATTTATCTGGCTTTGCAGCAGGAGTTTTATTAATACAATCATCGATGCCTAGTGCCATTCTTTGTTATTTAGTTGCCTCTATGTATTCTCCAAAAGAAATTGTAGATAATATTTCTAGTACAATTGTTGTTTCAACTTTGATGTCTTTAATAACAGTCCCAATAACTGTATTCTTTGCTTTAAAATACTTTAATTAAGAGCTATGTTTCTTTCATGAAGGCTGTGATACTCAATGCATCCGCTTGGATGATTGTTCCTTTTATGGATGCTTTTGCTAAATATTTAAGCTCTTCTATGGATGTTTTGCAAATTACTTGGGCTAGATATTTTTTTACAGTTGTTTTTGCTCTTTTAATAATGCTTATTTTTGATAGAAAATCTTTAGTTTGGAGTAAAAAACCTTTACTACAATTGATAAGAGGGTTGATTTTTGTATTTTCCACTTATTTATTCTTTTATGCAATTTCTGAAATTTCATTACCAAAAGCACTTACACTAGCATTTGTCGCTCCTATATGTGTAACTGCAATGTCACCTTTTTTTCTAAATGAAAAGGTGGGTTTAAGAAGGTGGACTGCAGTATCTATGGGTTTTATAGGTACCTTAATTGTAATCAGACCAGGTTTTATAGAGATTAATTTGGCAACTTTAGCTGCCTTGGGTAATGGTATTTGCTATGGGTTTTACTTAATTATTACTCGAAAATTAAGTTCATCAGATAACTCACTTTTGACTTTGTTATTTGCTGGAACAGTAGGGACTATAGTAATGACTTTCTTTATGCCAGGTGTCTGGATACAACCATCTAATAGTCAGTGGATTATGATGGCTTTAATTGGCTTTATAGCTGCAATTGCACATCTTTTTATAATCCTATCATTAAAATTAGCAGATGCCTCTAAACTTGCTCCTCTTGGATATACTGAAATTATTACTAATATTTTGCTTAGTTATTATATATTCAATGAATTGCCAGATAATTGGACATATTTGGGGCTTTTTATAATTGTTCTTTGTGGTTTATATATATCTAGGAGAGAATATTATTTATCTAAACTTTATATAGGTAAGTAATACTTACTTATATATTAAACTAATACTTAAATTATTATTAATAAATAATTGTTATTATTGATTTTTTTTTATTATTTACAATATATATAATTAATATATAAATTTGATTTTTATAACAAAGCTAGTAGTCATTATTTTTTATTATTTAATAAATTTCTAAGAAGATTTAAGTAAATAGGGTAGGGATTTTATCTTACTTATAAGCTAAAATAATAGTTCCTTAAATTTAATAATTCAGATGCTTAAAAAAGCAAGTAAATATGTTATTTTTACTAGTTTATAATATTCAAAGATATTTAATTGCGATTATTTAAAATATTAAAATCAGAATTTTTGATAGAATAATGAGTAATTTTAATTAGCTTTGCAAAAATAGAATATAGCATTTAAAAGCCCAAAATACCCTCTATTTTAAACATTTTCTGTTTTATGGTGCAACTTATAGGTGATATTGAAAAAAATGACTAAATACTGTATTATAAGCAAAAACCGTTGATTTTTAACATTTCTAGAGCAAAATACCCTCTGATTTGAGTAATTTTCTCTTAGTATTTATCCCACCTTTGCCTGAATAGCCGCCCAATGAACCATCCGACCTGATTACTCTGTGACAAGGTATTTTTGGGGCATATGGGTTCTTTCCTATTGCATTTGCCACAGCTCTTACTGATTTTGGTTTATTTATAGCCTTTGCTACATCAGAATAAGTTCGTAACTGACCTTTTGGTATTTTTTTAAGATATTTCCAAACTTTTAATTGAAATTTAGTGCCTTTTAGGATCATAACAGAAAAAAAACCCTGTTTCCTTGTACCTTTTCAGGCACAAAGAACAGTAGTTTTTGGCACGTCGTTTTATGCGCTACCGCCATGCCTTCCACTCTACTATTTTAGCGCTACTCTGTAGAGCTTTCTGCCCTCTGGGCTTGAACCTCTCGGTTTTTCCCCAGCTGGTCAGTTAAGAGTTGCCTCTTAATTCATTTTGAACAATATCAGATAGAGTAGGTTGTATGTATCACTTTATGGTTGAAATTTGTGGGTTTTTAACAGGGTAGAATAGTGGGGATAACTCAATCTAAAGCTTTAAATAAACCATCTAAAACCCTCATACATCGCAATTCCATAAATTGAGTGACGTATCAAGAACATAATAGAAGTTTTAACTGGTATATCCGTATTTATTGCAAATATACCTTGTCCAGTAAAAGGCAAAAATATTAATAATGGTGCTAAAGTTGTAAGAGCTCCAAAAATAAAGCCTGAAAAATAAGTCATTTTTAAGCCTATTTGTATAAAGAAAAAATAATATATCACAGCCCAACAAATTGATACGTAGTAGTGAAAAATCCACCCCAATAAGACCTCATATTTAACATTTTGCATTTGTTCTATATTTGGATTGTTAAAAGATCCATTTTTAAGCATATAATAGGCCCACCTACCAACAATTCCCCAGGATGGCTCAGGAATACCTAATAATTTAAGTAAATAACCTAGAATATCCAAAATTATGCAAGAAAATATACCAGCTACAAGAATGCTTAAAATATCGATCAATTTACCTCAAAACATTAATAGAAATAACAGTACAAATATGCTTATGAAAAATATGCCAAAAATAACCATTAAAATTCGATTTCTTGTTTGTTCTTTTAGTTTTGGCCAGTAATTCATAATTAGGAACGTTACAATAACAACAATAAGACCAATAATTACATATTTAGGCATTGAGAAACTTTTACATTAAATGCTTGACATATAAAATGAGTTATATTATTACTAGTGATAATTAATTGTTATCAATAGTTATAATATGAGTGAACTGACAACAGATTTAAAATTACTTCACGAAGCAACTTTAAATAATCTAAAAAGCTCTAAAGCCAATAACACTCTAAGAGCTTACAAATCTGACTTTAAAGACTTTGGAGCTTTTTGTGCAAAGCATGGCTTAAATTCACTTCCAACTGAACCAAAAATTGTTTCCTTATATATAACTCATCTATCAAAAAACTCAAAAATCAGCACTTTAAGACGAAGATTGGTATCTATTAGTATGGTTCACAAGCTTAAAGGACACTATTTAGATTCTAAACATCCAATTATTGTTGAAAATTTAATGGGAATAAAAAGAGTTAAAGGAAGTGTTCAAACAGGTAAAAAACCATTATTAATCAGTCATTTAAAATCAATAATTAATGTAATAGATGAACAAAGGATTACAGATATTAATAAACTACGAGATAAATCAATAATATTAATAGGTTTTGGAGGAGGATTTAGAAGAACAGAACTGGTTTCAATTGACCATGAAGATTTAGAATTTGTAAATGAGGGTCTTAAAATCACTATTAAGAGATCAAAGACTGATCAATTTGGTAAAGGTATGCTCAAAGGTTTGCCCTATTTTAATGATCAGAACTATTGTCCAGTAATTAACCTTAAAAAATGGTTAGACATTTCAAAAATAAAGACAGGACCTGTTTTTAGAAAGTTTTCTAAAGGATCGGTTTTAACAGAAAAAAGATTAACTGACCAATCAGTAGTCTTAATAATAAAAAAATATTTAAATTTAGCAGGAATAGAAAATAAAAATTTTGCAGGTCACAGCCTAAGATCAGGTTTTGCAACTGTTGCTGCAGAATCTGGAGCTGATGAACGAAGTATTATGGCAATGACCGGTCATAAAACAACACAAATGGTTAGAAGATATATTAAAGAAGCAAATATCTTTAAAAATAATGCATTAAATAAAATAAACATTTAATTATATATTCTCAATAATATTTCTAATTTGATCATATAAAGAATTATTTTCTTTAAAATAAAATTTAATATTACTTTTTTCAGCAGCAATTTTATCAGTGGTATTATCACCTATAAAAAAACTATTTTTTATATCAACATTCCATTTTTCTATTGCTTTTATGATAAGGCCATTGTCCGGTTTTCTATCATTTTGATTTTGTGTATATAAAGGTATTTTAGAATCCTTAAAGTATGGTGAATAAAAAATATCATCAATATGTGCTTGACAAGAATTTAATAAATAATCCTTCATGTATTTGTGAATTTTAAAAAGATCATCCTCGGACATTAAGTTTTTTCCAATAGCCGCTTGATTGGTAATTATAATTACTAGAAAATTTTGCATATTTAAATATCTGATAGCTTCACATGCGCCTCTGGTGAAAATAAATTGAGAAACTTTAGTTACATAACCATTATCCTCATTAATAACCCCATCCCTATCTAAAAAAAAAGTTTTTTTAAGCATTAAAAGTATTTCTATTATAATGGATTATATATTTTTCATAATTTTTTTTTTTGTTTTTGAGAAGTTTTTATTTAAAAATGAAAAGTTAAAGTTCATATCTTTATACCATTCAGAAAAACTTATTTTCTGATGAACAAAATCAGCCTTGTTAAAGATTTCGAAATTAAATAAATTTAAAGACGGAACCTTATGAAAATAAGACAGATGACTTATTATTCCATGTGGGCCAATGTTAAATTTAGCTAACTTAGTTATATGAAACATGTCAAAAGAATCTAAATCATTTAAATAAATTATGCTTTTGCTATTTTTATTTACAGTTTTAAGATTGTTTAAATCTATACTTGAAAATTCCTTTAGGAAGAAATCTACGTATTTTTTTGTATTTATATTGATTTCTTTATCAGAGCAAAATAAAACATATTCATATTTATTGTTTAAAAGGTATAAAAATTCACTAATTTGATTGAAGTCCCATTCTAGTATTTCAAAGAATTTATACCTAAATTGAAAAAAAATAAAATTTTTTGGTAAAAGTTTTTTCTTATCAATTGATAGATCTGGTATATTTAAATTAAGAAATTGATTATCTATTTTAGTCCCATCATCTAAAAGGTTTAACTGTGCATTTCTATATGAATGCTTATTTATTTTATCCCTATAAATTATGTTAAATTTAAATATGAATTTTCGTAAAAATTTGTTTGGTCTTAGTTTAGAGTAATTATTATAAACAATCGCATAAAATTTTATTTTTCTAAATATTAATGGTAAAACAAAGTAGAACTTCTTTGGTGTAAGTATGTAAATTTCTCGGTAATTACTTTTAACAATATCTAATAATATAGCCATTTTATCTAATAAATTAGGGTTTAAATTTATTTTCCTTACATTGGAATTTTTGAAAAAAAAAGAAAAACCATAATTCAATTCAGATAAATAGATTTTGATAATATTATCTTTTGACAACGATGAAATCAGCTTTAAAGATGTAAATAGATCACCTGCCCTGTCATTTTTTAAGATTAATATTTTTTTTTCACTTGATTTTGACATTCAACTCTTTCAACTCTGAGTCACACATTTGTTTTATCAATCCTTTTAAATTTGTCCTATAACTCCACTTAAGTATTTTTTTTGCTCTACTAGGCTTACTTTTTAAACTATAGACATCTAACGGTCTATAATATTTTTTATCAATTACAATAATTTTTTTATTATTTTTTTTATTCAGACAGTATTCATTTAATCCTTTGCCTTTCCATTTAATTGGGATTTTCAAATATCTACAAGTCTCATTTATAAAATATTTTATTGTATAGGTTTTTCCAGTACCAATTACAAAATCATTTTTCTTTTTTAATTGAAGCATTTTCCACATAGCTTCAACATATTCTGGTGCATATCCCCAATCTCTTTTAGAATATACATTACCTATTTTAATTACATTCCTTTTTTTTTTTAAAATTTCACATAGTTGTTTAACTATTTTTTTAGTTACAAACTCTTCACCCCTTAGTGGTGACTCATGATTGAATAAAATGCCAGAGCAACAATTCAAATTGAAAGCTTTTCTATATAATTTAACTAAAAAATGTGAAGTTACTTTACTTATTCCATAAGGACTAGCAGGATCAAAAGGTGTATTTTCATCAATAGCATTATTGGTAAAATTTCCAAACATTTCTGATGTTGAGGCCTGATAAAAAGAAATATTTTTTTTTGTACTTTTTAATGTTTCTAAAAAGTTTAAAACGCCTATAGTATTTGTATTCAATGTATAAATTGGTTGATTGAATGAACTACCTACAAAAGACATGGCTGCTAAATTGTATATTTCGTCAGGTAAGATTCTTTTTATCGTGTGATTAACTGATGCAAATTCTGTTATTTCTAAATCTAGAAGTTTGATCTTATTATAAATGTTGAGTTTTTTAAGTCTATTAATATCTAAATTTGAATTTCTCCTATAAGTACCATAAACATCATAATTTTTTTTTAATAAAAATTTAGCAAGATATGCACCATCTTGCCCCATTATTCCTGTAATAATTGCTTTTTTTTTCATCTAGCTCTTAATTTCCTCTAAAAATTTTTTAGCAGAAGATTGCCAATTACTAATACCTCTTTTTTTAAGAAGATTTGTTCTAATCTTATTCCATAATTCGTCATTTTCAAATAACTTAATAGCATAATCAGCAAATTCATTTTTATCTCTTGCAATTAGCCCAGTAACATTATGCTCTACTCTTTCTTTTAATGATCCAATACCCATTGTTACAATTGGGATACAAAGTTCTCTAGCTTCTTCAGCCGCCAAACAAAAAAGCTCAGCTTTATGACCAGGTATCAACATTAGTCTAGAGTTTTTAATATTATTCAAATAGTCTTTTTGATCGATCATATTTCTTGGAAAAATGTTGTTACTTTTGTAATTTAAAATTTCTTTCGATGGAGTGACATAGAGTTTATATTTTGTATTTCTAGAATGTATTTTGCTACTCCAAATATCAAGCAGTATTTTAAGGTTTCTGTCAGGTCTAGAAGTAAATATAGCTTTATAATTATCAATCTTATTATCTATTTTTGTATTATTAAAAATGTCATCTACAGCTAATATTAAATATTTATGTCCAAAAATTCTTGTTAGTAATGGCCTTTTTGAACTATGATATTTTCCAATAAAAACAATTTTAGGTTTATTTTTTATAAAAGCCTTTACTTGTTTTTTTCGAATAAATTTTTCTAAATTTTGAAGGCTGTATGAAATGGCATATTTTTTTTTAGAAATAATATTATCCAATAAATTGATATCTCCATTTGATATTGCAATGTCAAAAATAATTTTATTTGATTTTATATTACTTAAATCTGTCCAGTAATAATTATTTTCATTATATTCATTTGAACAATTATTAAAGATATAAATACTACAACCTAATAATTTTAAATTATAACTTAAATTAATTAGAGTTGTCTCGGCTCCTCTAAGTTTTGGTGAATACTTGTCTTTAAAAGAATATTTAAAATCTGTTTTATCTAAAAAACAAATTTTCATTTAATTATCCCAATAGTATTTCGAATTTATTCCGTAAGTTTTGTCTATTATGTAATTTGCAACTTTTGTTGAGTTAAAATATTTATGATATTTGTGGTGTCCATTTTTGGCAATTTTTTTTAAATTTCGAACATCTTTCTGAAATTTTTTAATTTTTTCAGATAAATCATCAATGGATTTATAAAACACCAATTCATTGTTTGAAAAAAAATCGTTATATTTAGTTTTTTCATCAATAAAAGTTAAAAGTCCGTTGCCCATGAGTTGTGCTATTCTATCACTGCTATAATATTTTACGGGTTTTCCCCTACTTAAATTTAAACCCATTTTGGAGTTTGAAATAATTTCAATAAAATCATTACCCCAAACTGGTTGTCTATCAAACATACCATATATATCAAATTCTATATCTTTACACCTATTTATAAGCTTCTTAATAAATACTTCTCTTTCATCGAGTTTTCCTGGCCTTAAAATTCCACGATGAACACCATGACTAATTGCATAAAAAATATCTAAACTAGGATTTTGATTAAAGTTTTGTAGTTTATCAATTGATGGATCACAAGGATTTGGGATATAAAAAGAATTATTTAACGAAAAATCCAATGATTTTGGGTCTGTTGTTAGGAAATTTGTATCGCAAGATTTCTCTTTATCTAAAATTCTATTTTTATTTTTAATATAATCAGGACCCTTTTTAGTTATAGGGTCCAAAAACCATTGTGAAGTTTTTATAGATGGAAATTTATTTTTCACATCAGATAACATGTCTGAATTAACTCTATCAGCATGACCTAAAATAACTAAGTCTGGTTTAAAATTATATATAGTTTTCTCTACTAAGTTATTTAAAAATTTGGCTCCATTATAGTCTCTGATTGATTTTGAAAAACTAACTAAATCTCTGTCTGATATGCTTAAAACATTGTGACCAAGTCTTATCAAGCCATTATTAATTCGTGTACCTGTGTTAAAATGAAGTCTTCCGAAATACCTTTGATTAAAATTTGTAATATGTATTATTTTTAATTTACTTTTTTTATCTATGTTAAAAAAGAATTGTTCATTGATCTTACGTCTTACAATATCAATTTTGTTTGCAATAAATTTATGATCTAGTTTAAAGTTTTTAATTGATTTAATTTGTAATTTTTTTCTTAATTTATAGTTATCAATCAAAATTTGAATTTGCTTGAATAGTTCCTTTTCATTCAATTTTTTTAAAATTATGCCATTTGTAATAGTTTCTGGTAATCCACCTCTATTACTAACGATTGTTGCACATCCTCTACTTGATGCTTCAAGACCGGTTCTTCCAAGAGGTTCTTCCCATCTCGATGGAACCACTGCAATACTTGATTTTTCAAATAGTTTTATAACTTTGTTATGTTCGATAAATCCCTTAACTATTAATCTCGGATGCTCAAATGTAAGTTTCTCTCTTTCTTCATCACCTACAACTATACTGTTCCATTTTTTATTTTTATCAAGAATTTTTAATATAACATTTCCAAAAATATCATAACCTTTTTGTGAATTTAATTTTCCTACAAATATGATAGTTTTATTTTTTTTGTTAATTATATGTAATTTATTAATTTTATTGGTTGAATGAGGGATAACAATTATTTTTCTTAAAATAGATTGATCAACTTTTAAATTTTTTAAAAATCTTTTTTTAATCCATTCACTTATAACAATGATAAATTTACATCTTTCCAATAGAAAATATCTTTCGTCTTCTGAAATTGATCCACTCATAGATAAAGGATCATTGTGATAATATAACACCAAATTTGTATTAATTTTTTCATTAATATATTTTACGTAAAGTGGCCTATTATGTATCTCAATTAAATCTGATTTTCTTTTTAATTCACCATTTAAAAAACTCTTTACATAAAGTTTACTTGTACTATTTAAAAATTTTTTTTTTAGATTTAAATTTTGATATTTAATATTAAAACCTTTTTTATAATTTGTATTTCCGTAAACTTTAATACTATTTTTGAACGAACTTATTTTCACAGTATCTTTTACAAATAGGGAAACAGCACCAGCGTATTCTGGTGAAAAGTTTTCTTTATATGGTAGTAAAATCGATATTTTCATTGATTAGAAATTTTTTTTTAATGATTGACCTTAATTTATAATTTTTTTTTAATTTATATTCTTCCTGCATTGCAATAATCTTTGAATTATAAGTTTTTTTGTAAATAAGATACCATTTATTTCCCTTTGTAAATTTGGCTCCTTTGCTAGAGTTGTGCAATAATATTCTTTTCTTTAAGTTTTTTGTATATCCCACATAAGTTATATATCTATTAATTTTTTTAGTTATTATAATATATACATAATAATTCATATAATAGTTTAAACATTTAAATATAATTAATATAAACAAATTAGTAAATTTATAAAAAATATTTAAATGTTCACTAGAAAATACAACAAACAAAATAAACTCAAAAGAATTTTACTCAAACTCCTTAATGTTTATGCCTATGAAAAGGAAACTTTAAATATAATAAATCCAAATTATAAATCTACTAGTGGAAATATTGTTAAATTAAACAAAAAATCTTTTAATTACTCACTTGGATATCTAGATTTAACAAGAAAAGTTAAAAAACTTGATATTTATTTTAGATATTCTCCAAGTAATAACCTATGGAATTCGACTGATTCATGGAAAAGAATTGTTCCTAACATTAATAAAGAAACCTTAATTTGCGTATGTTTAATTAGTTTGAAGGAGTCCATTCTACACTTTTTAAATAATAATGAGTTAGATATAACAATTAATTTAATTGCTGATAAATCTAATGATACATTCGATGATAAAATTATTAAAATTTTAAGTTCAGATAAATTTAAAGTTATCAAATATAAAACTAAAATTAGTGGAAATAGAGGAACATATTTAGAATGCTGTGATCAAGCTGAAAAAGCAGAAGATTTAATTTTTTTTATTGAAGATGATTACCTTTTTGAAAAAGAGAGTATTCAGGAAATTATTTATACTTTTAGTAGAATTTCTTCGTTAATTAAAAATGATATAATTTTGTGTCCTAGTGATTATCCTTTTTTTTATGACTCCCTTTATGAAACAACTTTACTTATTGGCAATAATTACAGATGGAGAAAAGTAAGCGAAACTCTATTGACCATTATGTTTACTAAAGAAATCTTAAAAAAAAATAGAGAAGGAATTAGGAAAGTTGGAGAATCAATTAATGAACCTTTTGAGAAACCTTTACATGAAATTTACAAAAGAGTTAATTGTTTTGCTCCTGTAGGTTCACTAAGCCATCACATTTCCAGATCAGTACCAACAATCAACGAAGACTGGGAAAATACCTGGATAACTAATTTTGGCAAGTATAAAAAGATTATTTCTTAACCTGCAATTACAGCTAATAACAATAGTGCAACAATATTTGTAATTTTTATCATTGGGTTTACCGCAGGACCAGCTGTATCTTTGTAGGGATCTCCAACTGTATCTCCAGTTACAGCTGCTTTATGAGCTTCAGAGCCTTTTCCACCAAATTTACCATCCTCTATATATTTTTTAGCATTATCCCAGGCTCCACCTCCGGCTGTCATCGAAACAGCAACAAATAATCCAGTAATAATTACTCCTAAAAGCATCGCACCTACTGCTGATAAAGCCGCTACTTGTCCACCAATAAAATAAATAATTATGTAAAGCACTATAGGAGATAAAACTGGCAACAATGATGGAATTATCATTTCCTTGATCGCAGCTTTAGTCAATAAATCGACTAATCTACCATAATCTGGCTTAGCTTTACGCTTCATTATACCAGGTATCTTTTTGAACTGTCTTCTAACCTCAATAACTACTGCACCACCTGCTCTTCCAACTGCTTGCATACCCATAGATCCAAATAAATACGGAAGCATTCCACCAATTAATAAACCTACAACAACAAATGGATTGGATAAATCAAATGTAACTATAATTCCTTCTAAATTAGAACCAGCGACTTTAGAAAAATGTTTAATATCCTCTGTATAAGCAGCAAATAAAACTAAAGCTCCAAGTCCAGCTGACCCGATAGCATATCCTTTTGTTACTGCCTTTGTTGTATTCCCTACAGCATCTAATGCATCAGTAGTTTTTCTAACGTTTTTTGGAAGATTTGACATTTCTGCAATTCCACCAGCATTATCAGTAACTGGACCATATGCATCTAAAGCTACAACCATACCTGCAAGCGCAAGCATTGTGGTAACTGCAATAGCAATTCCATACAGGCCAGCAATATGATTAGTTAATAATATTCCACCAACAATGATTAATGCAGGGATAGCAGTTGCTTCCATTGAAACTGCCAATCCTTGAATAACATTAGTTCCATGTCCAGTTGTTGAAGACTGAGCTACACTTTTAACTGGTCTATAATCTGTACCTGTATAGTATTCAGTAATCCAGATTATTAATCCTGTAATAATAAGACCTATTATTCCACAAAAATATAAGCTTAATCCAGTAAATGATTTATCATTTACGATATACTCAGTAGTAAAACCAATTACATATTTAGTAATTGGATACAGAATAACGAGAGAACTTATAGCAGTTATGACAAATCCTTTATACATAGCCTTCATTATATTCTTATCGCTTCCAAGAGTTACAAAAAAAGTTCCTAAAATAGATGTAAGTATGCATGCGCCACCAATTGCTAAAGGATAAATCATCATACTAAAATCACCGATAAAAAATATTGACGATAGAACCATTGTAGCAACTATTGTTACAGCATATGTTTCGAATAGATCGGCTGCCATACCAGCACAATCACCAACATTGTCACCAACATTGTCAGCAATTACAGCTGGGTTTCTAGGGTCATCTTCAGGGATTCCTGCTTCTACTTTTCCAACTAAATCAGCACCAACATCTGCACCCTTAGTAAAAATTCCTCCACCTAACCTAGCGAATATAGATATAAGTGAAGCACCAAATCCTAGAGCAACTAAAGCATTAACTATTTCTCTCTCATCTATACCAATCTTAACAAGAAAATAATAATATACTGCAATTGACAACAAAGCTAATCCAGCAACCAACATACCGGTTACGGCTCCAGATTTAAATGCAATTGATAAACCGTTTGCTAGACTTTTTCTTGAAGCCTCAGCAGTTCTTACGTTAGCTTGGACCGAAACAAGCATACCAACATAACCAGCTATTCCAGATAATGCAGCTCCAATTAAATAACCTAAACCCACCAAAGGACTAAATGCGACAGATATAATAACTAAAACAACAACCCCAACTATAGCAATAGTTTTATATTGTCTGTTTAAATATGCACGAGCGCCCTCTTGAATAGCTGATGCTATTTCTATCATTTTAGCATTGCCAGAGCTTGAGTTTAAAATATTTCGACCTGTAAAAAAACCATAAATGATTGATATAATCCCAGCTGCTATAATGTATAAAAGTATTATTTCTGTTGATGAGTTCATTGGATCCTTTGTTAAATATATTTATGGGGTCAATGTAATACAAAAAATACTATAAAACGCAATGTTTAACTTTATGAAAAATTATGGGAATATCCCTCATTATATCTGTGTTTTAAAAGCTTCTTATTATAGATAATTTGATTACTTTTGATTTCATTGGTTAAATTTCCTATTAAAGTCACTTTTTGATTCATTTGTTTAGACAAAGATTTAATATATTTTCTATTAGATTTTGAGGAAGTAAATAAAATTTGATAATCATCTCCTTTAGAAATAAAATTTAATTTTTTTTTATTCATTTTCAAAAGACAAGTATTTAGTTTTGAAGAAATGGGTATTTTTTCAAGATCTAATCTAAAATATAATTTACTTTTATTGATTAATTTAATCAAATCACCAAATAAACCATCTGATATATCAATTGATGAATTGGCAAAATTTTTTAGTTTTGAGCTAATTATTGTAGGCAAATCTGGTTTATAATATTTTTGAATGAAATATTTTTTTTGTTTTGTACTTCTTAAAAATAATTTTTTTTTCAAAAGTAATAAACCTAAATAACTATCGCCAAGGTTTCCAGTCACATAAATATCATCATTATTTTTACATTTATTTCTTTGGACTATTTTTTTTGAATATCCTATACTAGTAATTGTAAATACTGTTTGATTTGATTTTGTTGTATCACCACCTGATAATTTGAATTTAAATTTTTTTTGTTCTTGTTTTAAACTTTTATAGACAAGGTTCATATTTTTTTTTGAAAATGAAATATTATTGCCACTAGCACCAATAAAAATAAATTTTGGTTTTACGCCCTTACAATACAAATCTGATATTGAAGATCTTATTATTTTTTTAATTACTAGATCTGGACTTTTAAAATTAAGAAAATGAATACCTTCAACATAAGTATCAGATGAAACAACAAGGTTATTTTTTTTGTCAAAGAAAACATCATCGTTTAAATCTAATGCAGATGGGTTATTATAAGTTAATTTTTTAAAATAATTTTGAATTAGGGCAAATTCATTCATTGCTAATTCTAATTTTTTTTGAAATTTTATCTAATAATGCATTTAAATATTTAGTTTGTGAGTCATCAATAAAGAAATTTGATGCTTTTAAATACTCATTTATAATAATTTTGATTGAGGTGTTAGGTTTATATAAAAATTCAAAAATCGCACTTTTGATAATAATTTGAAAAACTTTATCCATGTTTTTAATTTTCAAATCTTGATTTAAGTGGTTATTAATTTCTGCGTTTATTAATTCTTCTCTCTCTATAGTTCCATTGACTATATCTTTAATGAACTTTTTAAACCTGTGCTTTGGAAAAGTAATACTTCCTTCATTGTTATAAAGTTTACCATAAAGTTTTTGTATAATTATTACTCTGGGATTTTTTTGTGGAGAGAATTGAACAGTCATAATTTATTGAAAAAGAATTGATAATACTGCTTCTGCTGCTTCAGAACCTTTCTTGCCTCGTGCTATAGCTTGTTTTTTATTTAAACATGTGATGACGCCGTTACCGACAGGTTTTTTAGATGCAATTGATAATGTCATTAGTGCATCTGTTGTAGATTTTGATATAAAATCAAAATGCGGTGTTTGTCCCTTAATCACACAGCCTAAAGCAATAAATCCATTATATTTTTTTTGATTTTTAGCGATAGTAACTGGAATTTCAAATGCACCCGGCACTTTAATCACATCAATAATACATCTGTTTTTTATTTTATTTTTTGCACTCTTTAATAAAGAACTAGCAATGTCATCATAATAACTAGCAACAACAATTAGAATTTTTTTTTTCACTTTATAATTTCCTGTTTTTTGATTTTAATTCCATACCCGTCTAATCCTATCACTTTTTTTTTTGATCTTGTAACAAGTATCATATTTTTAATGTTTAAAGATTTAATAATTTGGGCACCAATACCATAGTTTCTAATCAATTTATCATGACCTTTTTTATAGAAAGTTTTACTTTTATACTGTTTGAGTGTTTGTGTAACTGATTTTAAATTAGGATCTCTAATAAATACAAGAACACAATTACTATATTTTTTAAAATAAGTAATTGTTTTTTCAAATGAATTTGGAAGTTTTTGGTTAATAAGATAATTTTGAACTACATTAGATGATATTACTCTTAATCTTGGAATGATCCCTTTTTTTAAAGATCCTTTTATCAATGCAAAATTTTCGGATCCATCAAGAATATTTTCAAATACTTTAATTTTAAATTTTTGTTTTTGAACAATTATTGATGAAGTCTTCTTTAATTTAATTAGTTTCTCTCTCTTTAATCTATATGCAATTAAATCCTCAATCTTTCCTATTTTAAGTTTATGTTTTTTTGCAAAATTAAATAGAGTTTTGCCTGTTGCCATTTTTCCATCATCTGCCATGATTTCACAAATAACAGCAGAATTATTTTTTTTGGCAAGTTTTGATATATCAACTGAAGCCTCTGTGTGACCCGCTCGAACAAGAACACCCCCATCTCTTGCTATAACTGGAAATATATGACCAGGTGATACAATATCGTTTTTTTTTGCATTTTTATTAGATGCAACTTTAATTGTTTTTGCACGATCATAAGCCGATATACCCGTTGTGACTCCTTTTTTAGCTTCTATAGAATATGTGAAAGCTGTTTTGCTTCTAGATTGATTAATTGGTGAAGCTAAAGTTAGTCCAATTTTTTTTGATTGTGCACTATCCATTGCTAAACAGATTAATCCTCTAGCGTGTTTTGCCATAAAATTTATGTGTTTAGGATTGACGGCAGATGTGGATATTACTAAATCGCCTTCATTTTCCATTTCTTCATGTTTGCTTTCGTCATCTACAAGAATATACATTCCATTTTTTTTGACAGTCTTAATAATACTTTCTATTGAACTAAAATTACTTTTTTTCATTAACAAACTTTTTTACATATTTAGACATAATATCTATTTCAACGTTTACTAAATCATTTTTCTTTAAATTAATTAAATTTGTCAATTTTAATGTGTGAGGTATAACCCATATTTCAAAGGAATTTTTTTTAATTTTTGAAATAGTAAGTGATACTCCATTAATTAATATAGATGCTTTTTCAACTAATTGTTTTTTAAGTAAATTACTTATTCTAAACTCTAATATGTGTGACTTATCAACTTTTTTAATACTTTTTAGAGAACAGACTGTATCAACATGACCCTGACAAATATGACCTGAAATATTATCACCAAATTTTAATGGTTTTTCTAAATTAATTTCATCTCCAATTTTTATATTTTTATATTTTGATTTAGCCAATGTTTCATTTGATAAATAAAATTCTAAAATCTTATTTTTATATGAGATTAAAGTAAGACAAACTCCATCACAAGAAACCGAAATGCCTAGATTTTTATTTGACACTTTCAAAGAAGATCTAATGAATAAATTAATTCCCCTAGCTCTTTTTTTGATGCTGCTTATTTTTCCTTTGTTAAATATAATTCCATTAAACATTTTAAAAATAATGAGTAAGTGTATCGTTATCTAAATACGTATTTATTTTTTTCTGATTTTTGTAGTTATTTTTAATCATTTTAATTAACGATGATATATTAATTTTATACCTGTTTGAGATTTTTTTGTCGCTTTTAAAAAAATAAAATTCATTTAACAAATTTTCATTAAGAAAATTGGTCAATAGATCCTTGCCTGCCTCCACTAAAATCCTATGTAGACCCAAAGTATAAATTTTATGAGTTAATTTTTTAAGATTAAAATGAGAGGTATTCTCAACTTTTTGATAAATAAGTTTTACTCCTTTTTTTTTTAATAGTTTTATTTTAGAGATATTTTGAGAGCAGTGAAAAATAATTAACTTTCTTTTTTTTGAATTTTTTATGACAAAAGAGTTTATGTTTATTTTTAAATTTTTATCAATTACAATCACTGTAGGTGAAAATTTTTCTAATTCATTTAATCTACAATTGAGTCTTGGATTATCAGTATTTATTGTTTTATAAGATGTTAATATTGCATGATTTTGAAATCTTAAAAGATGTGAAACACGTCTTGAATGCTCATTTGTTATTGGAGAATTATTTCTTAAAATATTTAAATTTGAGGAACTTGCAATTTTTCCAATTATATAGGGAGACTTATTAGATCTTATATAGTTATATTCTTTGTAGAGATTATAAACTCTATGTTTTTGAAGTCCTGATTTTGAAATTATATTTTTTGATTTTAAAATTTTTTTTGTTTTATTAAATGTACGTAAATCTTTATCCTCTATTGAATAATAAACTTTTTTAACTTTATTTTTTATTATAGCATTTGTGCACGGAGGTGTTTTTCCTTGATGTGAGCACGGTTCGAGTGTTGAATACAAAGTTGCCCCTTTGTTGTCTCTATTTTTATTTAATGCAATACTTTCTGCATGAGGTCTTCCACCATAATTAGTTGTTGCAAAAGATATAATTTCGTTATTTTTTAAAATTACACAACCAACTGATGGGTTTGTTCCAGTTAAATACTTATTATTCTCCGCTATATTAATAGCAAAGTTCATAATTTTTTTGTCTATAGATTTATAATTATCTTTTTTTAAAGACATCTATTCTATCCACAAATTGAACAAAGTCTTTTTCTTCTCTAAAATTTCTATAAACAGATGCAAAACGAACATATGCTACAGGATCAAGTTCTTTGAGACCTTCCATAACCATAGTTCCAATAGTATTAGATGAAATTTCACTTTGACCTAATTCCTCAAGAGATCTGCTTATTTTTGAAATAAATTTTTCAGCTGTTTCTGTATCAATCGGTCTTTTTTTCAAAGCAACATATATTGATTTTGAAAGTTTTTCTCTATCAAATGATGATTTTCTTCCATTTTTCTTAACTACTATAAGTTCTCTAAATTGAACTCTTTCAAATGTAGTAAATCTTTCACCACAACTACAAAGTCTTCTTCTTCTAATTGCCGTACCATCTTCAGTAGGTCTTGAGTCAACTACCGAGGTATCACCTTTCTTGCTGCATGGACAAATCATACGATTAAATTAACCTAAGTGCTTATATATAGGAAAATTTGAGCATAGGCTAACAACTTCTTTTCTTACTTCATCCTCAATTTTAGAGTTATCTTCAGGATTTTCTGAAAGACCTTGAATAGTTTTTGTTATTAAATCTCCTACTTTTTGAAATTCTTTCAAACCAAACCCTCTAGTTGTAGCAGCTTGAGAGCCTAGTCTAATTCCAGATGTCACCATTGGGCTTTCAGTATCAAATGGAATACCATTTTTATTACATGTAATGTTTGCTCTTGATAAACTTTCAGCAGCTGTATTTCCCTTTACTTTAAAAGGTCTTAAATCAACTAACATTAAGTGTGTATCAGTACCTCCTGAATAAATTTTAAAACCATTATTTTTTAAAGTTTCTGCCAATATTTTTGCATTAGCTAAAACAGTTTTTATATATTCTTTAAATTCTGGTTTTAATGCTTCTTTAAAACCTACAGCTTTTGCAGCAATGATATGCATTAAAGGTCCTCCTTGGTAACCAGGAAAAACTGCTGTATTAAATTTTTTTGATAAATCTTCATGATTTGTTAAAATTATTCCACCTCTAGCACTTCTAAACACTTTATGAGTAGTTGATGTGACTACATGGGCATAGTCACAAGGATTTGGATAACCTTTACCAGCAACTAATCCAGAAAAATGGGCCATATCGACCATAAGATATGCACCAATCTTATCAGCAATTTCTCTAAATCTTTTAAAATCAATCACTCTTGAATAAGCACTTCCACCCGCAATTATTAGTTTAGGCTTATGTTCGATTGCTAGTTTTTCAACATTATCATAATCAATAAGTTCAGATTTTTTATCAACATCATACCCTATTGCATTAAACCATTTACCTGACATAGAAATTTTTAAACCATGTGTAATGTGACCTCCTGAATTTAAACTCATGCCCATAAAAGTGTCACCTGGTTTAAGTAGTGCTAAAAATACCGCTCCATTTGCTTGGGCACCAGAATGAGGTTGTGCATTAGCAAATTTACAATTAAACAATTTTTTAAGTCTATCAATTGCTAGTTGTTCAGCTACATCAACATGTTCGCAACCATTGTAATATCTTTTTCCTGGATAACCTTCTGCATACTTATTTGTAAGTACTGAGCCTTGAGCTTCAAGCACCGCTTGAGATACAATATTTTCAGACGCTATTAACTCAATGTGATTTTGTTGTCTGACTAACTCATCATTTATAGCTTTATAAATTTCAGGGTCACTTTCTAATAAACTTTTTTCAAAAAAGTCTTTGTACTCACTGTTTAAATATTTTGTTTCACTTGACATAATTTTATATTTTTTTAACTCTTTTTAAATGTCTTCCGCCTTCAAACTTAGTATTTAAGAATGCATTTATACATTTAAAAGCTAAATTTTTACTAATCAACCTTTCTCCTAATGTAATGACATTTGCATCATTATGCAATCTAGATAATTTAGCGTTTTTTACAGAATAACATAATGCCGCTCTAATATTTTTGTGCTTATTAGCCGACATTGACATACCCATTCCCGATCCACATACTAAAATTCCAATATTTTGCTTATTATTTATTTTTTTTGATAATTTATGAGCATAATCAGGATAATTTACAGATTTGGATGATTTGTCTGGTCCTAGATCAAATAAATTATATTTTTTTGAATATTTTTTTTTTATACTTTCTTTAAGGTTAAATCCAGCGTGGTCTGATGCGATATATATATTTTTCAAATTAGTTAAACTTATAATCTAGAACACACGCTACAAGGTGAATTCTATTCTCTTCTCCACCGTTAAAAGCATTGTGATATTTTGTATTATTTGTTACCCAAACAGATCCATCTGCGGGCATATGCATTGCAACATTATCTATTACCATTAAACATCCAGGATTGGTTATTATAGGTATATGCAGTCTTGGTTCTGGATCTCTATGCCAGCTCAAAGTTGATCTAGGTTCTTTTAATAATATTCTTACTCTTCCCAGCTTATATTTTGAAGAGAGAATATCGTAAACCTCTTTAAAGTAAGTATTCTCATAATCTTTGATAAATTCAGAATATTTTGACTCGTCAATATTAACATCTCTTGAAACTTCTTTTCCAGATTTATCTGGTTTTGTCCAGTACACTCCTCTAGCCTTATTTCCAGTTATAGAATCTGGATCTCCAGGTATTTGAGTTAATGATATTGCTCCAAAGTTTGTTACACCCGCATCTTCAAATTTTTTAATTTTTACAATTTGATTATATGCACCTTGCAGTTTATCAATATCGAATTGTACAGTTTGCTTTTGAAAATCGCTAAAATCTAATACTCTATCATTATCGTTATGAAGATTTAGATTTACAATTTTATCTTTAATGGACGTCATGAAGATTGTTTTCTACTCATTTCTATATATATTTGTATAATACATTTGTCGCATAATAAAAATACAATATGATAACAGGAAAATATCCAAATTTAAGGCTCAGAAGATCAAGAAAATATGCATGGTCTAGAAGACTTATTCAGGAAAACTCATTGTCTTATAGTGATTTAATATTACCTATTTTTTTGATTGAAGGGAAAAATAAAAAAGAATCAATAAAATCTATGCCAAATGTTTTTAGATATAGTGTAGATAGATTAAATTCTGTAATAGCTAAAGCAATAAACAAAGGAATTCCAATGGTTGCTTTATTTCCTCATACTGAAACGAAAAAAAAAGATGAATATGGTTCTGAGGCCTTAAATCCTGACAATTTAGTTTGTAGGGGAATAGAATATATTAAAAGGAAATTTAAAAATAAAATTGGAGTCATGTGTGATGTGGCACTTGATCCTTACACATCACATGGTCATGACGGATTGTTAAAAAAAAACAATATTTTAAATGACGAAACAGTAGAAATATTAACTAAGCAAGCTGTTTTACAAGCTAAAATGGGATGTGATGTTATTGCTCCTTCAGATATGATGGATGGAAGGATTGGCAAAATAAGAAAGGCATTAGACATAAATAATTTAAATGATGTTCAGATATTGTCATACGCAGTTAAATTTTCCTCTAGCTTTTATGGACCATTTAGAGACGCTGTTGGATCAAAAAAATTATTAAAAGGTGATAAAAAAACATACCAAATGGATTTTAGAAATTCTGATGAGTCTTTAAGAGAGGTTTCATTAGATGTGAAAGAAGGTGCTGATATAGTAATGGTTAAACCTGGCATGCCTTATCTTGATATAATTAAAAAAGTAAAAGATAATTTTAAAATTCCAGTGTTGGCTTATCAAGTATCTGGTGAGTACAGTTTAATAATGAATGGAATTAATAAAAATATAATAAACAAAGATTCTATTATAGAGTCTCTTACTTCTCTTAAAAGAGCTGGAGCAAACGGCATAGTAACATATTTTGCAAATCAAATTGATCTTTAATTATTTAATCAAGTTAATAAAATCATTCCTTGAAGAAGGAAAACTTTTGTTGTTAGGTTTAATGATAGTTTTATCCAGAAAATCTCCAACTATAGAATAACCAGTATAAATATCTGTTTGATTTTTAGGAATGATTTTTTTATCTATTAAAAAATTGGGTATAATTTTTTGATTTGAGTCTACAACATATTTTGCTTCACCATTAATTTTCTTATAAACCACATAATCTTTAAAATTAATGTCATATCCAATAGATTTCAGAATATTGAGTTCTAAATATAAAAATTCGACAAGCCAATTATTAAGATCGATAATTTGGAACAATTTATCAACAAGATTATATAATTCTGTATTTTTTTCATTTTCAACAGTGAGAATTCTGATTAAGTTCATGCAATAAATAATACAAAATAATTTTTTTTTATTTTCTAAATAAACTGGTGTTTTAATTTCATCGATTTCCACTTTAAGGTAACCTAATCTACCATCTTCTCTAAGTTTTGAATTTATGTGAAATTTATTACCTATTAATAAATAACTTTTAATTTTTTTTGATGTTGAGCCAAAAATTACCCCTATTATTTTTCCATTATTTTCTGTAAAGAATTCAGCTATTGATGAATTTTCATTATATTTGTTTAAAGATAACAAATAGCCTTTATCTTGCCAATTCATTTTAGATTATTTTTTTTGAGAAGTTCAAGAGCAGCAGCCTGTTCTGCAATTTTCTTTGAAGATCCTTTTGCATAAACATAATTACCATTTCTAAGTTTAACTCCAACTTTAAATTTGGGTTTATGTCTTGGTCCCGTATTAGAAACTAATTTATAAATAGGCAATGTTTTATAATTTTTTAAAGAGTATTCTTGAAGTCTTGTTTTAGGATCAACAAAAGTTGTTTCTGCATTATTTATTAAATTTTTCCATTGTTTAAGAATAAAGATTTTAGAAACTTCAAATCCCCTGTCTAAATAAATTGCCCCGATTATTGCTTCACAACAATCTGAAATAATCTTATTTTCTACTATATTTTTACTCGATTTTGAATTACCTGTAATAATATACTCTTTAAGATCTAATAAATTGCCAACTTCTAAGCATTTATTTTTATTTACCAAAGAAGCTAATTTTTTATCTAAAGATCCTACTTTTTCATTTGGAAATAACTCAAATAGTTTTTTGGAAACAACAAGCCCAAGCACTCTATCACCTAAAAATTCAAGATTTTCATAATTGTTATTAGAATCAAAACTTTTATGAGTGATGGCCTGCAAAAGAATTTTTTCGTTTTTAAACTCTACTTTGATTTTTTTTTGAAGAATTTTTATTTTATCCATGATTATTTAATTATTTTGAAAAATCTATTAAGTCTTAATATCTCATTCCATTTCCAAAATTTTACAATACTACCTACAAACGGATCTGATGAAAAAAATAATATTTGAGCTTTACCAACAAGGTTATTTTTATGCACATAACCAACTTCAGACAAAAATCTACTGTCTTTTGAGCAATCTCTATTATCTCCCAAGAAAAATAAATGGTCTTTTGGAACGATGTATTTATCAGAGTTTGCAAAAGTAATATCTGTTCTATAAGAGGCCAAATAAACTTTGCCATTAGGTAATTTTTCTTCAAATGTATTAACATTTATTTTTGTTTTGCCACAATAATTAGTCACATTTTTTGATCTTATTGTTTTTAAAATTTGATTTCCATTTAAGTAAAGATTACCGTTAATGAATTGAATTGTATCTCCGGGCAATCCAATTATACGTTTAATATAATCAGTTCTATTGTCCGCTGGAGTTTTAAATACAGCAACATCCCCTCTTTCAGGGTCGTTACTAAAAATACGATCTTTAAAAATTGGCGGACTAAATGGAAAGGAATGCTTGCTATAACCGAATGTAAATTTTGTAACAAAAAGTCTGTCTCCAACTAATAAATTTGGTTCCATTGATGAGGACGGAATATAAAATGGTTGTAATAAAATTGATCTAATTAAAACAGCAATAATAAGTGCATAAATTATAGTTTTAAGGTTTTCGATTATTATTTTTTTCATATTCTTTTATCTATAACGACAAATGCAATTGAGTAATCCTTTTCATCAGAAAGTGATAAAAAAATCTTATATTTTTGAATTTTAAATTTTTTTTTAAGAAAATTTTTTAATTTTTTTGATAAAAAAATATATGGTTTTCCACTTTTATAATTCTTAATTTCAATATCTATAAAATTTATATCTGATCTGAATCCGGTTCCGATAGCCTTGACAAATGCTTCTTTCGCGGCAAACCTTTTTGCATAAAAATTAATTTTATTTTTTAATTTTTTTCCCTGTTTAATTTCTTTTTTAGTAAATATTCTATTTAAAAATCCTTTTATTTTTAATGACTTATTAATTCTACTATTTTTAATAATATCAACGCAATTACCTATAATATCCATTATCTTAATATATTAATAAACTTTTTAACTACTTTTGAAATTCCATGAGAAACAGATTCCCCAATTATAAAATGTCCTATATTAAATTCCTCAATTTGTTTTATTTTGTTAAGTATTTTCGTCGTCTTATAATCCATTCCATGTCCTGCGTGGACTTCTAAACCTATATTTTTAGCATAAGTTGCACATTTTTTAATTTTATTAAATTCTTTAGAATAATTTTTACCCTGCTTTATTTGATTAGAAATCTTACCAGTATGAATTTCTATACATTTGCTTCCTAAGATTTTTGATAATTTTATATCTTTCATTGAAGGATTTATAAATAAGCTAGTTCTAATATTATTTTCATTGAAGGCATCTAATATTTTTTTAATTTTATTTCTATTTTTTTTTAAATTTAGTCCACCTTCTGTGGTAATTTCGTTTCTTTTTTCTGGTACAAGACAGATAAAAGATGGTTTATGTTTAAGTGCAATTTTAACCATAGTTGCATCAGAGGCTATTTCTAAATTGATTGGAATTATTTTGTTGGAAGATAAAATCTTTAAATCAATATCTTTTATATGTCTTCTATCTTCTCTTAAATGAATTGTAATAGAATCCGCTCCAGATTTTAAAACTTCTAAAGCCACAGTATAGGGATCGGGATGTTGTTCACCTCTAGCATTTCTTAGTGTTGCAACATGATCTATGTTTACCCCTAGTCTTTTTTTCATTTTATAAATCTACTCCCAGGTTTTGTAATTGGAATTTTTTTTAAAGTTTCAGGAATATTATTTTCTTTATATGTAGGAATTTTTAATTTTATTTGTGTAACAATTTTTTTTCCTTTGATTTTTAAAGTTTTTTTTTCAGATCTATCAATTAAACAAGCAAATCCTAACAGAACTGCACCAGATTTTTTTACTAATTTTACACATTCTAGACTTGATTTTCCTGTCGTTATAACATCTTCAATAATTAAAACTCTTGATTTTTTTTTTATTTTGAAGCCTCTTCTTAATTTAAAAGTTCCATTTACTCGTTCACAAAAAATTGTTTCTTTCCTCAAAATTCTTCCGACCTCATAACCAATAACAATTCCACCCATTGCTGGAGAAAGGATTAAATCAATATTTTTAAATGTTCTTTTGATTTTGTTTGCCAAAGATCTTGTAAATTTTTCAGACTTGTTTGGGAAACTAAGTAATTTTGCACACTGTACATAAGATGGTGAATGTAGACCTGAAGATAATACAAAATGACCGTCTAACAGCGCATCAGTTTTTCTTAAAACTGCTAAAGAGTTTTTTAAAGAAAGCATATTTTTTATTTTTATGTCTTATAATTTTAAATTTATATTCTTTTTGTTTTAGTTCACTTATCAATTTTGTAAAGTTTTTAAGATCATGTATAATCAAATTAAATTTGAAATTGATTCTTCCGTTAAGTTTTTCAACCATTTCTACACTAGAAATGTTTACAAAATTTTCACCTATCATTGTTGTGACGTCGCCCATTTTACCAGGTTCATCAGGAAGAGATATCCAAAGAGTAGTATTATATTTTTTTTCTTTAATTGGTTTATTGTTTTCGCGATACTGCCAATAACGTCTAATCGCAGCTCTCGCTTTTCCAGTCTTTGTGCTTGATAACCAGTGTAATGAGGGTGAGGCTTTTTTTGAAGTAATTATTTTTACAACATCGCCATTTCTCAATATAGATTGTAAAGCACTGTCTTTTCCATTTATTTCACAACCAATTGCTGCATCACCTATTTGTGTATGCACAGCATAAGCAAAATCAATAGGTGTAGCATCCTTTGGAAGTTTTATGATAGATCCTTTCGGTGTAAAGCAAAAAGCATTTTCTTGGAACATTTGAAGTTTTGTATACTCATAAGAATCATCTGGATTTTCATTTTTATCAATAATTTCAACTAAATCTGCTAACCAATCATATTCTTTCCAAGTCAAAGAATTAAATTTTTCAGATGATTTATATTTCCAGTGTGACGCAATACCTCTTTCCGCAAATTCATGCATTTGTTTAGTTCTTAACTGAATCTCTATTGGTCTCTTGTTTGGTCCAATTATTGCAGTATGTAATGATTGATATTTGTTAATTTTTGGTGAAGAAATATAATCTTTGAATTTACCTGGAATACAATTCCATTTGCTATGAAAAATACCTAATGATTTATAACAATCATCAATATTCTCTAATATAATTCTAAATCCAATTATGTCAGTAATCTGCTCAAGTGAGGTTCTCTTCTTTTGAATTTTCCTCCAAATTGAAAAAGGAGTTTTCTCTCGTCCAACAATTTGAGGATTTATATTTTTATCTTTTAAAATTTCAGAGAATTGATCAGAAATATTATTAAAATTAATAAGGTTATTTTCTTTAATTTTATCCAATCGATCTTTAATTAATTTTCTTGCATCCTCATTTAAAACTTCAAAGGAAAGATCTTCTAGTTCATCTCTTATACGATGCATTCCCATTCTATCGGCAAGTGGAGCATAGATTTCCATAGTCTCTTTTGCTTTTCTAATTTGTTTTTCTTTCTCTACAACTTTTATTGTTCGCATGTTATGCAATCTGTCTGCTAGTTTAACAAGCAAAACTCTTATATCTTTAGAAGTTGCTAAAATTAGTTTTCTAAAGTTTTCAGCTTTAGAATTTGAAATTGCTTGATTTTCAAAAACTGAAATTTTTGTAACTCCATCAACCAAATCAGCAACTTCTTTACCGAACTCAGATTCTATAGTGTTGTAAGTTGCGTAAGTATCTTCGATTGTATCATGAAGTAGTCCTGTTGCTATTGTGGCACTATCGAGTTTTAACTCTGTTAAAATATCTGCAACCGCAATTGGGTGAATAATATATGGCGATCCTTCATCTCTTTTTTGTTTTTCATGAGCTTTTAAAGCAAAATCGTAAGCTTTTGATAAAGTTTCAGGATTTAAAAATTTGTTATAATTTTTAACTTTATTTATTAATTCCTCAGATTTAAGCATAATTATTTATATCATTTTATTGAACAATTTTAATACCCAATAATTGTTCAGAAGATAAATTTGATAACAAAAATACTATGTTTTTGTTAAGTTTAGGATGAAACCAATCTTTATTTATTTCAAATAATGGAACTAATACAAAATTTCTACTGTGCATTCTTTCATGAGGTACATTGATTTCATTAATCCCAATTTTTTTTTGAATTATTTGACCATTAAAATCAATAATATCAATATCACAAACTCTGGGAAAATTTCTTTTTGATTTAATTCTTCCAATTTTAGATTCAACGTTTTTGATTTTGAAGAATAATTTTTTTAAATTAATTTTTGTTTCAATTAATGTTACAAAATTGAAAAATTCAGGGAAATTTTCATTTGGCCAGGATTTTGATCTATACAATTTTGATGTCTTTTTAATAATAATATTTTCTTTTTTTAATAAACTTAAAGCTTTATTTAAGTTATTTTTTCTATCACCCAAGTTAGAACCAAAAGCAAGATAAACAGAATTAACTTGATTTCCTGATGTATCTTGCTTTTTCACGGTTCCAATCTCTTGTTTTTTTTGTAAGTCTTTTATCAAATTGCTTTTTACCTTTAGCAACAGCAATTTCTAATTTAGCTTTTCCTTTTTTAAAATACATTTTAGTAGGTACGATAGTTAGCCCGTCCTCATGAATTCTACCAATTATCTTATTAATTTCTTTTTTATTAAGTAATAATTTTCTTTCAGAATATGGATTATGATTTGAATAACTTGCTTGCTTATAGATAGGTATATGTGAGTTTATCAGAAATATTTCTCCCTCTTTGTCAATAGCATATGAATCCGCAATATTAATCTTTCCTAATCTTACAGATTTTATCTCGGATCCTTTTAAGACTATTCCTGCTTCAAATAGTTCCTTAAAAAAATAATTAAAAGATGCTTTTCTATTTATTGTAATAATTTTAAAACCAGTATTGGTTTTGTTATTCATTAATTAATTCGGCTGATAAAAGAGCTTTTTTCACTTCACTTTTAGTTTTTTCTAAAACTGTTACTAGTGGCAGTCTGACTTTGTCGTCACAGAGACCAATAAGTTTTGCAGCATATTTTACTGGAGACGGATTACTTTCAATAAATAATGATTTATGAACAGGTTGTAGTTTTTTATCAATTTCCTCTGCTCTTTTTAATTCATCTTTATCAATTGATTTAGAAAATTTTTGCATGTCTGAACACATCTTTGGAGCAATATTAGCTGTTACTGAAATACATCCTACACCTCCCCTTTTATTATATTCAAAAGCTAGTCCATCCTCGCCTGTTAATTGAACAAATTCATTACCAATTTTTTAAATGTTTCATCAACTCTATCCAGATCTCCAGTTGCATCTTTAACTCCAACTATGTTTTTAAGCTCAAATAATCTAGCCATTGTATCAACTGTCATATCTATCACTGATCTACCCGGAATATTGTAAATTATTATAGGTATCCCACAGTTGTCATTAATAGCTTTATAATGGGCATATAAGCCCTCCTGAGTAGGTTTATTGTAATATGGGGTTACAATCAAGGCACCATCGGCTCCAGCTTTTTCAGCATGCTTTGTTAGTGAAATTGCTTCAGCAGTTGAATTAGATCCTGTTCCAGCTATTACTGGTATCTTTCCTTTTGCCTCTTGTATACAAAGCTCAATTACTTTTTCATGTTCGTTATGTGATAAAGTTGGAGATTCGCCTGTTGTACCTGCTGGCACAAGTCCATTTGTGCCATTTTCTAAATGGAAATTAATAATTTTAATGTAAGTTTCCTCATCAAGACTATCGCCTTTAAAAGGTGTTACTAAAGCCACATTTGAACCTTTAAACATAAATATTTATATCATAAGTTGTTAGAAATGATTTTTAGAAAATCTAAATTCTTATTTACAATTATATTTTTTTTGAGCTTTTTTCAATCATCATATTCAAATGAATTAATAATACCGAAAAAAAAACCATCTTATAAAAGCAAGTTAATTATACCTCCTTTTAAACCAGGCACTGTTGATGAAAAACAAAGCTTAAAAAATGATAAAGATCTACCTAAAGAAATATTTGGAATTTTATTACCTCCAAAAAAACCACTCTTTGTTAAAAAACAGTTATTAAGGACTGCAAAAAAAACAAAATACTATAGTGAAAGAGATTTTGATTATGCAAACCAAGCAATTAAATTTATGGAAAAGTCTAATTGGAAAGATGCTAAAATAGTTGCAAAAAAGGCTAGAGCCCCCTCAATTTACGATTTTATCGAATGGAGACATTTATTAACATCTGGAAACAAAGCGCCATTTTCTGAATATAAGAGGTTTATTGAAAGGGTTAAAGATTATCCAAGATTTGATAGAATTAAATATCTAGCTGAACACAAGATCAATTTACAAAATCAATCACCTTCAGAAATAATTAATTGGTTTACAAAAAATGAACCCTTAAGTGGATATGGAAAAATGATGTTAGGTGAAAGTTTGATAAGAGTTGGTAGATCGGGTGAAGGGATTAAGCTTGTCAAAGAAGGTTTTGTAAATGCTGACTTAAATACAAATAGCTTAAAATATTTTAGAAAGAAGTTTAAAAATACTTTAGATACATCAGATTATATTAAACGAGCAGATTATTATGCGTGGGAAGGTAAACACTGGGACCTAAAAAGAATTATTAGATATTTACCAAAAGATTATCAATTACTTTATACAGCTAGACAAATATTAATAAGTAGAGGCTATGGTGTTGATGAGGCAATAAAAAAAGTACCACAAAAATTAAAAAATGACCCTGGCTTAAAATATGACAGGTTAAAATGGAGAAGAAAAAAAGGTCGAGTAGATAGTTCATTAGAAATATTAAATAATATTCAAAATACAAAGGAATATTTAGTTAGACCTGATAAATGGTGGAAAGAAAGATCAATAATTGGAAGATCTTTATTATATAAAAAAAAATATAATACTGCTTATAAAATAGTTTCAAAACATGCAATGTCAGAGGGTCCTGAATATGCAGAAGCCGAATGGATGAGCGGCTGGATAGCATTAAGTTTTTTAAAAAGACCTGAGCTGGCAGAAAACCATTTTAAAAATTTTTATTACAGTGTTAACTACCCAATAAGTCTTTCTAGAGGTGCTTACTGGTTGGGAAGAACTTATGAAAAAGTTAATGATAAAGAAAATTCTAACAAATGGTATTTTGAAGGATCAAAATATTTAACAACTTATTATGGACAACTTTCACATATGAAAGTTAAACCGCAAGAAAAATTTGAATTAGATAAATTAATGTTTGTTGATGATAAATATGAGCAAGAATTTTATTTAAAAAAACTTGTCGCAATTGTGGATCTACTTGATTATTTAAATAAAGATAAATACACCAAACATATATTAAGACATTTAGCTAATGATAATATAGAAAAAGGAAGCGAGGTTTTAGCTGCGAAACTGGCGTCCAATATTTCACGATTTGATTTTGCAATACAAGTTTCTAAAATAGCTTCATATCAAAAAAGATTTCATAACCAATTTAATTACCCAATCATGAGTGTGCCAAAATTTGTAGGTGGCAGGAAAATTCCTGATCCAGCTTTAATATTATCTATTATAAGACAGGAAAGTGAATTTGATACCTCGGCTAGAAGCAGAGTTGGTGCTCAAGGATTAATGCAGCTTATGCCATACACTGCTAAAACAGTTTCAAAGCAAGCTAAACTTGTTTACTCTAAATCAAAATTAACAACTGACCCTGAATATAATATAAATTTAGGATCTCATTATATTGCTGGATTGATTAGTAATTATAAAGGATCCTACCCTTTTGCTACAGCTGCTTATAATGCAGGACCCAAAAGAGTTAAGTACTGGAAGAAATTAAACAAAGATCCCCAAAAAAAACAAATAGATTATGTAGATTGGGTTGAGCTAATAAAATTTAAAGAAACAAGAAATTACGTTCAAAGAGTTTTGGAAAATTATAATGTTTATAGGTACATATTGTCTCAAAAACCGATTTATCTCAGCGATTTTTTTAAAAATAAGCCACTATACTAATGGCGGAAGGAGAGGGATTCGAACCCTCGGTACACCTTTTCAAGCGTACGGCGGTTTAGCAAACCGCTGGTTTCAACCAGCTCACCCATCCTTCCGTACATAGATGTGTAACTTGAAATCATTGAATATTCAATATTAATCAAGTAATTTCTGGCAATTATGAAAAACAAATATTCGATATTCTCACTTATTAAAAATGCTTTTTCACAGCATGAAAACTGGAAGCAAGCTTGGGGAGATCCTGAGCCAAAAAAAGAATATGAAGCTATTATAATAGGTGGTGGTGGCCACGGTTTAGCAACAGCTTACTATCTAGCTAAAAAACATAACATGAGAAATATTGCTGTATTAGAAAAAAGCTGGATTGGTGGAGGAAATACAGGGAGAAACACTACAATTATAAGATCAAATTATTTATGGGATGCAAGTGCTGGATTATACGACCATGCATTAAAAATTTGGGAAAATTTATCTCAAGAATTAAATTATAATATAATGTTCAGTCAAAGGGGAGTTATGAATTTAGCCCATAACCTTCAAGATGTAAGAGATTTAAAAAGAAGAACTCACGCAAACAGACTTAATGGTATTGATGCAGTTTGGTTGAATACAGATCAAGTAAAAGAATTTTGTCCAATAATAAATACTTCTCCAGATATAAGATACCCTGTTCTTGGTGGAACATTACAAAGAAGAGCGGGAACTGCTAGACATGATGCTGTTGCATGGGGTTATGCAAGAGGAGCTAATGAAATGGGAGTTGATATAATTCAAAATTGTGAAGTTAAAGGTATTAAAAGAATAGGAGATCAAGTTGAAGGTGTTGAAACATCAAAAGGATTTATAAAAACAAAAAAAATTGGTGTTGTTGCAGCAGGACACTCAAGTGTAATTGCTAACATGGCAGGATTAAAATTACCACTGGAAAGTAAACCTTTACAAGCGTTAGTTTCAGAACCAGTTAAACCAATAATTGATACTGTAGTAATGTCGAACGCTGTACACGCATATGTTAGTCAGTCTGACAAAGGTGAACTTGTGATTGGCGCTGGTACGGATGCTTATGTTTCTTATACTCAAAGAGGTAGTCACGATGTTGTCGAAGGAACATTAAAAGCAATATTGGAGCTGTACCCTATTTTTAGCCGAATGAAAATGTTGAGACAATGGGGAGGAATTGTTGATATATGTCCTGATGCAAGTCCAATAATTAGTAAAACAAATATAAAAGGACTCTATTTTAACTGTGGTTGGGGTACTGGAGGTTTTAAAGCAACACCTGGATCTGGTGATTTATTTGCACACACTATTGCTAATGATGAACCACATAAATTAAATGCTGCATTTAATCTTAATCGATTTGTAAGTGGAGATCTAGTTGATGAGCATGGTGCAGCCGCTGTAGCACACTAATGTTTTTAATAAATTGTCCATATTGTGGTGAAAGAGACCAAAGTGAATTTTCATGCGGAGGTGAAGCTCACATAGTTAGACCAAAACAACCAACTGAGCTAAGTGATGATCAATGGGCAGAATATCTATTTATGAGAAAGAATATTAAAGGAGTTCAGTTAGAAAGATGGAACCATGCTCATGGATGTAGAAAATGGTTTAATATGGTTAGAGACACATCAAATGACAAGATACACGCAGTTTATAAAATGGGCGAAAAACCACCGGTGGAATAAATGACAAAATATAGAGTTAATAAGACCAAACACGTAGATCAAACTAAAATAGTTTCATTCGATTTTAATGGAAAATCTTATCACGGTTTTGAAGGTGATACTTTAGCATCTGCCCTAATTTCAAATGGAGTTCATTTAGTTGGTAGAAGCTTTAAATATCACCGTCCAAGAGGAATAATGTCTTGTGGATCAGAAGAACCTAATGCGATATGTCAAATTAACGACGATACAGATTTAACAGAACCTAATGTTAGAGCTACAGAGATCGAATTGTATGAAGGTTTAAAAGCCTCAAGTCAAAATTGTTGGCCCAGTGTTAATTTTGACATAGGAGGAATTAACAATTTTATATCTCCATTTATACCTGCAGGTTTTTATTATAAGACTTTTATGTGGCCTAAAAGTTTCTGGAAAAAAATTTATGAACCGTTGATAAGATGGTCCGCAGGACTAGGGAAATCACCAACAAAACCCGATCCTGAATTGTACGACCATAAACATGTTCATTGTGATGTGTTAATTATAGGTGGTGGTATTTCTGGAATTATAGCATCAAAAATTGCTGCTAAAAATAA
>CACAZG010000001.1 GCA_902536975.1 uncultured Pelagibacteraceae bacterium | reverse complement strand
GCTTTACGCCTACGTATGTTCTCTGATTTTGATTATTATATATTGCAATTAATAAATTATTTTCGTCACTTCTTAATTTCAGTTTAACTACATTATCAAGATCACCAATAGTATTAATTTTTTTTCTATTAGCCTCGACTATTATATTGTCTACCTGTAAGTAATTTATTGGACTTTCTTTATCTATTTTTGTGATTACCACACCACTTGTTCCTTTTGGTAAGTTCCTTGACTCAATATCATCTTTATTCAATAAACGAACTTCTATTTTTAAACCATCAATTCTTGATACTTTAGGTTTTTCTATTACTGGTTTTTGTGCTTTAAAATCTTCAGATGTTTCTAATCTTCCAAGAATTATTTCTTTAGTTATTTCTCTTTTATTTCTCCAAACTTTCACGATAACCTTTTTTCCAACATCTGTCTCTGCTACAATCTTTGGTAATTCTTTCATTTCATTTATAGGTTTCCCATCAAACTCTAAAATGATATCACCTGGTTTAATACCACCTTTGTCTGATGGACTATTTTCTGCAACACTTGCAACAAGTGCTCCTCTTGGTTTATCTAAATTTTCTGCATCGGCAATTCCTTGATCTACAACTTGAATTCTAACCCCAAGCCAACCTCTTTTAGTTTCTCCAAATTCTATAAGTTGTTTAATTACTTTTTGAGCACTATTAGATGGAATTGCAAAACCAATACCTATTGAACCTGATTGACCTAAAATAGCAGTATTTATTCCAATGACATCGCCTGCCATGTTGAATAGTGGGCCTCCAGAATTTCCTTGATTAATTGATGCATCAGTTTGAATATAATCTTCATATCTGGATAAACCTATGCTTCTATTTCTTGCAGATATTATTCCTGCAGTAACTGTACCACCAAGACCAAAAGGATTTCCTATTGCTATTACCCAATCACCTATTCTTGCCTTATCTGAATTACCAAAGTTTACTGGTTTAAATTTTTCATCTGACTCTATTTTTAAAACTGCTAGATCCATTCCTGCATCAGCACCAAGAACTTTTGCTTTATAATCTTTATCACCATTAACTCTTACTACTATATCTTGTGCTCCCTGAATAACGTGGTTATTTGTAATCACTATGCCTTCCTCATCAATTATAAAGCCTGAACCTAATGCACTAGTCTGTCTTTGTTGTGGTGTACCAAACATATCCTCAAAAGGAGACCCAGGAGGAAATTCAAATGGAAGAGGGTTTGATCTTGTAGTTATCGTAGTTGTTGTTGATATATTTACAACTGAAGGCATCAATCTTTCTGCAAGATCAGCAAAAGATGATGGTATCGAATTTGCAAATGAGATAGAAAAATAATTAAATGAAACTAATAAAACAGCAAAAATTTTTAACAAATTTTTCATATTTTTAAATACCAAATAATCGCAAAACCAATTATAGCAAAAAATAAACCACCTATTCTTAATTGTCTGTCTGCAATTAAATCTAATTTTTTTAACATATTTTTCATTTTTGATGGAAATAAGGCATACAAAACACCTTCAATAAATAAGAACAGACCAAAAGCTATGATCAATTCTCTCATTTAAAATAATTTTAACTAGTTTTCTTTATTTCCAAAAAATTTAAAAAACTCACTATCAGGTGATAAAATCATAGATGTTTCTCCACCGATCAGGGCTTTTTGATAGGCTTGCATTGCTCTATAAAATCCAAAAAATTCTGGATCTTGTCCAAATGCATCTGCAAAAATTTTATTCTTTAGACCGTCTCCTTCCCCTTTCATTATCTCAGATTTTTTTTGAGCATCTGCAAGAATAACTGTGACTTCTTTGTCTGCTGTCGATGTAATTGTTACAGCCATTTCTGCTCCTTTTGCTCTAAATTCTTTTGCTTCTCTTTCCCTCTCAGTTTGCATTCTTCTAAAAATTGCATCGCTGTTAGCTTGAGGCAAGTCCGCTCTTTTAATTCTTACATCAACAATATTGATTCCAAAATTTTCTGCCTCGTTATTTACACCTTGTTGAATTAAAGCCATCTGTTTAGATCTATCCTCAGATAGTAATGTTTGTAACTTTTGTTGACCTAGTACGTTTCTTATTCTTGAATTTATAATCGTTGCTAATCTTGATCTGGCAACTCTTTCATTACCTACTGAAATATAAAATTTTAATGGATCAACAATTTGAAATCTCGCAAATGCATCAACAATTAATCGTTTTTGATCTGAAGCAATAACTTCTTCTGGAGGGGTATCTAAATTTAAAACTCTTTTATCTAAAAAAACCACATTTTGGATAAATGGAATTTTAAAATTAAGACCAGGTTTTAATATTATTCTTTTTGGATCTCCAAATTGAAGAACGATGGCTTGATTGACTTCTTTGACTATAAATATTGAAAAGAATAGTGTTGCGGCAATCAAAATAATTATTGGTAATATAAATTTTCCAGCTTTCATTAATTTGCCCCCGACTTTAATTCTTGTAATGGAAGATAAGGAACTACACCAGATCCAGAATCTTTGTCGATAATAATCTTGTTAATATCTGCAAGGACTTGTTCCATTGTTTCTAAATACATTCTCTCTTGAGTTACATCTTTTGCTTTTGCATACTCTGCATAAATAGACAAAAATCTGCTTGCTTCACCCTCTGCTTTTGCGACAACTTCTTTTTTGTAAGCCTCTGCAGCTTGTAAAATTTTTGCGGCTTCTCCTCGTGCTCTTGGTATTACATCATTAGCATAGGCCTCCGCTTCGTTTTTAGATCTCTCCATATCAGCTCTAGCAGCCTGGACATCTCTAAATGCATCAATTACTTGATCAGGTGGGTCAGCTTTCTGAGTTTGAACTTGTGTTATTTGCACTCCACTTTCATATTCATCAAGTATACCTTGTATGATATCTTGTGTATCTCTTTCTATAACTGCTCTACCTTCTGTAAGAATTGGTTGAATATCTGATCTTGCTATTACTTCTCTCATCGCAGTCTCTGCTGCAGCTTTAACCGTTCCCTCTGGGTCCTGAATTTTAAATAAAAAGTTACCCGCATCTTTAATTACCCAAAATACTGAAAAATCTATATTAACAATATTTTCATCACCAGTTAACATTAGACTTTCTTCTGGTACATCTGCTACTCCACCACCTTGGCCAAATCCACTATCTCTCTCTGATCTAAAACCTATATCCATTCTGTTTACTTTTGTAACTTTAGGAGTCAGCACACTTTCAATTGGAAATGGCAAATGATAATTTAATCCTGGCTGAGTAGTATTAACAAATTTACCAAATCTTAAGACCACACCCTGCTCATCAGGTAAAACTCTATACAAACCACTTAATGCCCAAATAACAACTAAAATTATCAATCCAAATATTATCGGCTTTTTTCCACCTGTGCTACTTCCTGTGAATTTATTTATGGTGTCCTGTAATTTTTTAATTGCCTCATCTAAGTTGGGCGGAGTTGGGCCTCTTCTGAAACCTCCTCCATTTCCCCCACTTCCTGGCGGTGTACCCCATGGGCTTTGATTTTTATAAATTATCATTATGACATTCTATATAGTGTCTTTATGGTTAAAAACAAGGTAAGTGTATTTTTATGAACGATAAAAAAGTAGGTCTTAGTGACACAATGAAGGCAAAAACAGAGCCAAAAACCTTCAAAAGAAACCCTATTCCAGGTACAAAATTTACAATTGCTATTTCAAGCGCTAAAGGTGGTGTTGGAAAATCAACTTTTGCAACGAATTTGGCTTTAGCACTAAAAAAAGTTGGTTGCAAAGTTGGAATTTTAGATGCTGATATCTATGGACCATCTTTGCCTAAATTGTTTTCAATAAATGAAAAGCCTGATAGCGACGGCCAAATTTTAAAACCAATTATAAAATATGATATCCAATGTATGTCTATTGGTTTCCTTACTGATGAACAAACTCCAATGATATGGCGAGGACCAATGGTAACAAGTGCGATAAAAACTTTTACTCAAAAAGTTGGGTGGAAAGGTTTAGATTTTATCATTGTTGATATGCCACCAGGAACTGGTGACACTCAATTAACATTTGCTCAGGAAATAAACATGGATGGAGCAATTATAGTATCAACTCCACAGGCAATTGCTCTTCAAGACGTAAAACGTGGGATTAGAATGTTCGATAAACTTAATGTAAAAATTATTGGATTGATCGATAACATGAGCCATTTCATTGGAGATGATGGAAAAAAATATTTAATATTTGGAGAAAACGGAGTTGAAGAAACAGCAAAAGAATTTGAAAAAAATTTTTTAGGAAAAATACCAATTAGTCCTGAGGTAGGAAAACAAGGAGATCTGGGAAGACCAATTGTTGAAAGTAATCCAGATCATGAAATATCTAAATTGTATTTAGAATTTGCAAAAAAAATTAAATCAAATTATTTTTAAGATCAAAAGCTTGCATTAGCTCATTCCACTCTCTTTTTGATAAATCTGTGTCTTCAATAGAAACTTTTTTACCAGCAATCAGCTCTTTAATAACTTTTTTTCCATTTGCAGATACTTCTGTACCTCCAACTCTATAATCCATAAAGGCATCGTATGTAATAGGTACCCATTTTTTTAATGTATCTAACATTACATCTGCATAAGCTCTAATTTCATATTGCGCATGGTGATCTGCTCTTAATCTTAAAAAATTCATCAAATTTAATAAATCAGTTTTCCAATACCATTGGGTATAGGTATTTAAAGTTAAATTCATTCTTGCAAGCTCTCTTGCAAGTCCAACTCCATTTTCATTTATTGATGAACCATCATATCTCTCATTGAGCATTGTTTCATAATTTTTATATGTTCTCTCAGCATCTTCTTTAAGTAAATCTAAAACTTGTTTTGCTTGGTCACCCTCTATAATTTCACCTCTTCCTTGTCTATTATTTTGAGATTGAGCTGCAAGATTTTCAGGTGATGGTAAATAAAATTCTTTATCTAAAATTGAATATCTAGCTGAGTATTCATTCACATTTGCTGTTCTATGCCTAATCCATTGTCTTGCTATAAATATTGGAAGTTTTACGTGATATTTAATTTCACACATTTCAAATGGGGTACTATGCCAATGTCTCATTAAATATTTTATTAGACCAGAGTCAGTCGAAACTTTTTTAGTTCCTTTTCCATAAGAAACTCTTGCTGCTTGAACTATTGAGGTGTCATCACCCATGTAATCTACAACTCTTATAAATCCATGGTCTAGAATAGGCAAAGCCTCATACAAAATTTTTTCTAGTTCTGGAGCAGTAACTCTTTTAGTTTTATTTTCTTGAGATTGTTGCTCTTTAATCTCGAAAATTTGATCATTTGTTAGCTTCATGAATAATTAATTGAATCTGTATGAATTGGTTTTATATCAATAGTATTGATTTTCCAACTGTATGATTTCAAATGCTAGTAAATATTTTAAAGTTTGTTTTCGAAACAAAAAATATAATTTTCAACCTACAAGAGTGTAAAACTATTTTAGCTGGGCAGATATTATTTCAAAAAGCTTTTTGCCCATAATTTCTGACCCAATTTTATTTGTGTGGTCTTGATCAAAAAAAATACTTTCTTTATTTTTATAAATTCTGGACAAATCTATCACTCCATTTTCTTTTCTTAATAGTTCATAACCTTTTTCAACGTAAAATTTATTGTTGGGAAAATGTTTATTTATGTAACTTTCAATTAAAGCATCATTCTCAGAATTTAAACCCTCTGTAGAACTGAAAACGGGGTGAATTGCAAAAATACACTTTAGATTTAATGTATCACACAACATATTTAAAACTTTTTTTCTATAAGAATAATCTTCTATACTCTTTTCAATAGACTCTAAATTTACAGTAATATTTCTTCCAATTCTTGAGCTTTTATAATTAAAAATATCTATTGCAACAATTTCAATCAATTTACTTCTATCGATAATTAAATCGAAAATAAAATACAGAGGCTTATGAACTCTTAATTTTACTCCAGCTGTCCAATAATAATCTTCATCAGGTTTTCCTCCATATTTTAATGGATGCAATTCATTAATACCATCTAAAAAAATAATCAAATCAATATTTTTAATTTTTGGAATATATTCTACAAATTTTGATAATTCATTTGAGAGTCTTGATCCTGATATTGCAAAATTTATTGATCTAAATTGATCCATGTAATCTTTAAAAGCATAATATTCTATTGAGGTTAGGTAATTAGGTGTTTCCATATTATTCATTACCGATCCCCCGAAAAAAACAATATTTTTGGTTTTTTTTGTAAATAAGTTATTAATACATTCTATATTAACTTTTTTATCATGATAACCAAACCTTGGATGCCAATTCATGCTATCTTTTGCCAATCCTTTTTTTACGCAGGTACCTCCGTGATACTCGTGTCTTAATGGAAGTTTTTTATCCATCTCTTTTATTGAATATATTTTGTATGGATGTTTCCAATTTAGATAAGTATCTCTTTTTTTAGAAATCGGAGATACATACCTTAATCCAAGTTCTAAAAATAAAATTATAAGGACAGTTACTAAAAATATATATTTAAAGCTTATTTTCACTAGTATTTAACTTTGTTGTTAACAATAAATAAATAATTATAATAAATTTGTTGGTTTTCCAACTATAACGATAAACGAATTTCGTAATAACCATTACGGACGTGGGGGCAGTACCCACCACCTCCACCAATATAATTAATGGGGGTGAATTAGGTTCGACGGGTGACTAAAGGTTGTTCTTTCGTTCGGTATTGTTCCGCCGCAATGGGCTAAATTATAAATGCTAACGAAAGTTATGCACTTGCAGCTTAATTAGATTACTAGTTAAGTTACGGGGTTTTGGGGCACCTGGCAACAGAACGCCCCTTAATTTAAAAATGAAAAACAAAATAAAATTCATTTTCTTCAATACAATAGTTTTATTTATTTTAGTTTTAGTTTCAGAATTATTTTTTGGATATTGGTTTGATAAATATGATTTTGGAATTGACATGAGGGGTAAAAGAATTGAAAAAAATATTTATGAGTACGACAACAAGAAAATTTTATATACTCGAGATTTTTTCGGTTTTAGATCTAATGGTGATATTTCAGATAAATATGATCCTTCAAAAATAAAAATAATATTTTCAGGAGGTAGTACGGGAGATGAGCAAATTTTAAATTATAGAGACACTATTGTTGGACAATTAAACAACAGACTTAAAAATAATAATATTAATACAAAAATATATAATGCCTCACTTTCTGGTAAATCCTTAAAAGGACATATTAATGAGTTTCCAAAATGGTTTTCAAAAATACCGAATTTCAAGCCATCTATAATTATTTATTATTTTGGTATAAATGATAGAAAAATTCAAAAAAATAGATTTGAAGATTATGAAATTAATCTAAATAAAAGAAAAAAGTTATTATATTTAATTTCTCAAAAAAGTTTTTATTGGGAAAGATTTAAAATTATTAAAAGTAATTATTTTTAAAAAAAAATTAATATGGATTAATATTTTTCCAAAAATGAAAATCTATTAATGAAATTAAAGAATAATGAATTTATCTCTTATGAAAATGCTAAGATGATTTATGGAATACCTAACAAAAGTGAAAAAAAAATAATAGAAAATTATAAAAATAATTTAAAAAAACTTAATTTACAAATTGAAGCATGGAATATTAAACCTATATTTATTACCCAAATTACTTACAACATTAATGGAAATAAAATTTTATTCTTACTAAATGCTGAATTAAAGAAATTTGCTAAAGAGTATAATTACAAAATAATTAAATTAGATGAATTGATTTTGCAGCCTTTAAATAATTCATTTGTAGATGAAATTCATACCAATGAAAAAGGGTCATCAGAAATTGCTAAAATTTTGTTTCCTTTGCTGAAGGATGAAATTCTAAAAAAGCTAAATAATACTAACTAAATAAAATATAGTACAATTTAAACTAAATTATCTTATAATTGTAAGTTTTTGGTGCGGTCAGAGAGACTTGAACTCTCATGGGCTAAGCCCACACGGCCCTCAACCGTGCCTGTCTACCAATTTCAGCATGACCGCAAATTGTGCGTCAGATTAAATGAATGACATTTCTATATCAAGTTGATAAGTTTTTAATATGGAATTTACACCTGAGATAAGAAAAGCTACAAATTCAATTTATAAAAAAGTTTCTAAAAAGATCCCAGAAATTGAGTGGGCTCTTCATGCTCCATATATCTACAAAATTAATAAATTAAAAAAAGAGAAAAATGCAGTAATTCTTGCACATAACTATCAAACTCCAGAAATATACCATGGTATATCAGACTTCTCTGCTGACTCTCTAGCCTTAGCAGTTGAGGCTTCAAAAACCAAAGCTGATATAATTGTAATGTGTGGAGTTCATTTTATGGCTGAAACAGCTAAATTAATGAGCCCAGAAAAAAAAGTTTTGTTACCAGATATGAGTGCTGGATGCTCACTGTCATCATCAATTAATGGGGATGATGTTCGAAAACTAAAAAAAAAATATCCAGGAGTTCCAGTCGTATCATATGTAAATACTTCTGCAGATGTTAAAGCTGAAACTGATGTTTGTTGTACCTCAGCAAATGCTGTTAAAATTGTAAATTCTTTAGGTGTAAAAAAAGTAATTTTCTTACCTGATGACTATTTAGCAAAATATGTTGCTTCTCAAACAGAAGTGGAGATTATTTCTTGGAAGGGTACTTGTGAAGTTCATGAACAGTTTAATGATGAAGAAATAAATGAAATTAGAAAAAATAATCCAGGTATCAAAATTATTGCCCATCCTGAATGTCCACCAGATGTAATACAAGCAAGTGATTTTGCTGGCTCAACAAGTGGAATGATTAAATACGTAAAGGATAACCAACCTGAGAAGGTTATGATGGTTACAGAATGCTCAATGAGTGACAATGTTCAAATAGACAATCCTAACGTAGAATTTATTAGACCGTGTAACTTATGTCCTCACATGAAAAGAATTACACTTCCAAAAATTCTTGATTGCCTAAAAAACGAGAGTAATGAATTAATTATGGATAATGATACAATTGAGAAAGCTAGAAAATCAGTAGAGAGAATGGCTGAAATAGGCAGATAAATTCTGTGTCCAAAATTCAATTAAGTAAAAATTTTGTCCGATCAACCTGTAAGCTTGCTCTTAATGAGGATCTTTACCCTTTAGGAGATATAACAACAAATTTATTAAATAACAATTCAATTTCAAAAGTTAAACTAATAAGTAATCAAAAAGGAATTATAGGAGGTCTAGAATTTGCTAAAGAAACTTTTAATTTATTAGACAAAAATATTAAATTTCACATAAAAAAAAAGGAAGGATCAAAAGTTACCAGAGGTTCTATAATTGCTGTAATTGAAGGTAAAATTAAAAATATATTAATTGGAGAAAGAGTAGCTCTAAATTTTCTCTCTCATATTTCAGGGATTGCAACTAAGACTAATAAATTCGTAAAAAAAGTAGGCAAGAAAACAAAAATTTGTTGTACTAGAAAAACAATTCCAAATTTAAGAGTTATTCAAAAGTATGCTGTAAAACTAGGAGGTGGAACTAACCATAGATTTAATTTAAGTGATGAATTTTTAATAAAAGATAACCATCTAGCATCATCAAAAAAATTCGAAGATATAGTTAAAAAAGCAATCAATACTAAAAAGGGAAGAAAAATTACTGTTGAGGTTGACAATTTAAAACAATTTAAAAGAATTAATGGACTAAAATTTAATACAGTTCTATTTGATAATATGAGCCCAAAAAATCTAAAAGTAGCTGTTAGACATGCAAAAGGGAAATATGAGACTGAAGCCTCTGGAGGAGTAACTTTAAAAAACATAAAAAATTTAGCCTCAACAAAAGTTGATAGAATATCAGTAGGGGAATTAACGCACAGTATCCAAGCTTTGGATTTAAAATTAGAGATTTAATTTTTTTTTATTTGAGCTTGAGCTGCTGCTAATCTTGCAACTGGGACTCTGTAAGGTGAACAAGACACATAATCTAATCCAGTTTTTGCACAAAATTCTATACTTTTAGGATCTCCACCATGCTCACCACAAATTCCAAGTTTTATTTTTTTGTTTTGTTCTCTGCCTTTATCAGTTGCAATTTTAATTAAGTCCCCAACTCCATCATCAATTGATACAAAAGGATCAATATCAAAAATTTTGTTCTCTATATAATCATTAAGGAATTTACCACTATCATCTCTACTAATTCCAAATGTAGTTTGGGTTAAATCATTTGTTCCAAAACTAAAAAATTCTGCATGTTTAGCGATATCTTTAGCCTTTATTGCAGCTCTTGGCAATTCAATCATTGTTCCAACTAAAAATTCAATTTTAATTTTATTCTCATCTTGAATTTTTTTTGCTACCTTAATGACTAAATCTTTCATAATTTTTATTTCTGCTTCTGTTGAAACTAAAGGAATCATAATTTCAGGCATGGTTGATTGAATTTTTTGTTTTTTACATTCCACTAAAGCTTCAAAAATTGCAGTACACTGCATCTCATAAATTTCGGGGAATGAAATTGCTAATCTACAACCTCTGTGACCTAGCATGGGATTTTGTTCATGAAGTTCGGAAATTCTAACTTCAAGTTCTTTAACAGGAATATTTAATGAAACTGCAACATCATTAATTTCGTTATTACTTTTTGGCAAAAATTCATGAAGTGGTGGGTCAAGCAATCTTACTGTTACTGGTAAACCTCTCATTATTTTAAATATTTCAATAAAATCTTTTTTTTGGTGTGGCAATAGCTTTTTGAGTGCATTAGATCGATCTTCAATTGTTTTTGATAATATCATTTCTCTTACTGATAAAATTCTTTCTTCGTCAAAAAACATATGTTCAGTTCTACACAAACCAATACCTTCTGCACCAAATTCTCTAGCAGTTTTACTATCTAATGGCGTCTCGGAATTAGTTCTAATTTTTAATTTTCTAAAATCATCAGACCAATTCATTATTTTTGAGAAATCACCTGATATCTCTGGTTTAACTGTTTTTACCTCTCCAATAATTATTCTGCCTGTTGAACCGTCAATTGTAATTAGTTCTCCCTCTTTAATTACTTTATTTTTGGTTTTGAATAATTTGTTTTCATAATCAATTTCTATTTCACTAGATCCAGAAACACATGGTCGTCCCATTCCTCTAGCAACTACTGCAGCATGACTTGTCATACCTCCTCTTGATGTCAGTATTCCTTTTGCTGCATGCATACCATGTATATCTTCTGGTGAAGTTTCTACACGAACTAATATTGTACTTTGCATCATGTTATTTAGTCTTTCAGCCTCCTCAGACGTGAAAACAACTTTTCCACTTGCAGCACCAGGTGATGCAGGCAAGCCTAACCCAATTACTTCTAAGTTTGCTTTCTCATCTAAAGTTGGATGAAGCAAAGTGTCTAAAGAACTTGGCTCTATTCGCAATATTGCATCTTTTTTGGTAATCAACTTTTCTTTAACCATATCTACAGCTATTTTAACAGCAGACTTAGCTGTTCGTTTTCCAGAGCGCGTTTGAAGCATCCAAAGTTTTTTATTTTCAACAGTAAACTCAACGTCCTGCATATCTTTGTAATGTTTTTCTAACTTATTTAAAATATTTTTAAGTTGCTTGTATGTCTCTGGCATTGTCTCTTCCATTGACTTAAGGGTTTCTTTTGACTCAACTCTGGCTTTTTTTGTAATATGTTGGGGTGTTCTGGTTCCAGCAACTACATCCTCTCCTTGTGCATTTATTAAATATTCTCCATAAATATTTTTTGATCCATCTGATGGGTTTCTAGTAAATACTACACCAGTTGCACTATCATTTCCCATATTTCCAAAAACCATTGATTGTACATTAACTGCCGTACCCCAATGGGACGGTATTTGATTTAATTTTCTATAGACTTTTGCTCTGTTACTTTCCCAAGATAAAAATACAGCACTTATAGCTCCCACCAGTTGTTCTTTGACATTTTGAGGAAAATCTTTTTTTGTTTTTTCTTTTACAGTGTTTTTAAAGTCTTTTATTAAAGCTTCCCAGTCATACTCGTCTAATTCTGTGTCTAGTAATACTCCTTTTGTTAATTTATAGTTCTCGATTATATCCTCAAAGTGGTAGGCTTCGATACCCAACACAACATTGGAGTACATTTGAATAAAACGCCTATAACTATCATTTGCAAACCTTAAATTTGAAGTTTTTTTTGCAAGTGCTATTACCGTATTATCATTTAGTCCTAGATTTAAAATTGTATCCATCATACCAGGCATAGAAACCCTAGCTCCAGACCTTACAGAAACTAGGAGAGGATTTTTTATATCACCAAATTTTTTTCCTGAGTCTTTTTCAATAAATTTTAGTTCTTTATTTATTTCATTAAGTATTTTTTTATTTAATTTTTTTTTATTCTTGTAAAACAAATTACATACCTCAGTAGATATTGTAAAACCGGGGGGTACAGGTAGCCCCATTCTTCCCATTTCAGAAAGGTTTGCGCCTTTGCCACCAAGAATATTTTTTGGTAATTTAATTTTTTTTATTTCATTTGATTTAAAATTAAATATAATTTTTTTCATACTAGGCTTCTATTTTTGAAAAATTAAAATAGTTATCAAAAGTTTTACACAACATATTTAATAATTCTAATCTATTTTTTTTTATTATTATATCTTCATCGTTAACAATAACATTATCAAAAAAATCATTTACCTCGTTCTTAATGCTTGATAAAATTTTTAGACTTTCCTCATAATTTTCATCTTTTCCAATACTCAAAAAATATTTTCTTATATCATTTATTTTTTTATATAATTTTTTCTCATAATCATTTTTAAATAAGCCTGGATCTGCAAAACCAAGAGTTTCAATAGATATCTTTTCTTCCGTAGTTAATATATTTGAAGATCTTTTGTAAACTGCAATAGTTTCAAAACCGATTTCTTTTTTAATATTTTTATTCAAACATAAAGATTTTTTATAAGCCTTTAATAAATCATCCAATCCAAGCAAAAATGTTGAGCTTTCAATTATATCTTGTCTTATTTTTTTTTCTTTTAAATAATTTTTTAATCTCTCAATTATGAAATCGCTTAATTCGTTTTGTATCTTTTTGGTGTCAAAATCATAGCCCTGATCTCTATATGCTGAACAAGTGTAAACAATTAAATCTTTTAATTTGATTTTTGTTTCATTTTCAACAATTAATCTGACAAGACTTATAGCCATTCTTCTTATGGCATATGGGTCTTTTGAACTAGTAGGTTTCAGATTTATTCCAAAAAAACCTACTAATGAATCTAGTTTATCGCTTAAAGATAAAGCAACACTGTAAATTTTTTTTGGTAGTTTGCTTTCCATGCCGTTAGGTAAATATTGTTCAGATACAGCAAGACAAACTTCTTTATCAAACCCTTGAAACTTTGCAAAGTGACCACCAACAATACCTTGGAGTTCTGGAAATTCTCCAACAAGATCGGACATTAAATCAACTTTACAAATTGATGAGGCTATTTCAATTTTATCTTTACTAATTAAAAAATCATCAGAAATTAATGATGATAACTTTCTCATTCGTTGAATTTTATCAAAGTAGGATCCTAAACCTTTAAAATAATTTATATTTTTCAATTTATCTACTTGTTTAACTAAATTTTGAGTTTTATTTTTTTCCCAAAAAAACTCAGCATCGCTTAATCTTGCCTCGATCACTCTCTCATTTCCTAATTTAACAAACCCTTTAGTGTCTTTTATATCTGAAACTACAAAAAAATTATTTGTAAGATTATTTTTTTTATCAAAAGTTGGTAAATATTTTTGGTGACTCTGCATAGTCGTAATCAATATTTCACTGGGTACATTCAAAAATTTTTTGTCAAAATCACAAATAATTACTGCTGGTTTTTCAACTATATTTACTATTTCATCTATAAGTCTTTCATTCTGTTCGATTTTTATATTTTTTTTATTAATTATTTCATTAATCTTATTCTGTATTATTTTTTTTCTTAAATCTTGATCAATTAAAATACCTTTTTGTTTAAAAAATTTTATATACGAATTAAAGTCGTTAAAAATTTTTAAACCTTCTTCTAGTGATTTATCTGTAAAAGTTTTGTTAGAGCTATTTATGTGGTTAAAAACAAAATTAAGAGGTTTTTTATTAAATATCGCTAAAATGGATTTAAGAGGTCTTCCCCAGTAAAGATCATAATTTGCCCATTTCATAGATTTATTCCAAGTTATCTTTGTTAAGATTTCACTTAAATTTTTTTCTAATAAATCTGAAACTTTTATTTTTTTAGACTCTTTTTTAAAAAAGTAGAATTCACCTTTCTCAGTACTTTTTTTAAAAATTTTTTCTAATGTTGTATTGTTTGATCTAATGAATCCCTTTAAAGCTTTTTCAGGAGCATTAACATTTGGACCTCTTATTTCCTCTGAGTTGAGTTTAATTTCATCAGGGATTTTATCAACATGGAGAACTAGTCTATTTGGTGTTGAATAAACATTGAAATTTTCATTAAATTTAATTTGGTTATCAATAAAAAAATTTTTAATATTTTTTTTTAACTCATTCCTTGCATTTATCTGAAGCTTTGCAGGAATTTCCTCACTAAATAGCTCTACAAATAATTCTGACATTAACTTTGGCTTTCAATCCAAACTTTTCCAATTGATTTAGTTAGTTCCCTTATTCTTGCAATATATTCAGCCCTTTGTGCTACACTAATCACCCCTCTAGCATCTAGAATATTAAACACATGGCTACATTTTAAACACTGATCATATGCTGGAAGTGAAATTTTTTTTTCAACTAATAATTTTGTCTCCTCTTCGAGCATTTCAAATATTTTAAATAAATTATCAGTGTTGGCATATTCAAAATTATATGCTGAAAATTCTTTCTCTGACTTATGAAAAACATCTCTATAAGTTATTCCTTCATCATTCCAAATTAAGTCAAAAACACTTTTCTTGTTTTGAATAAACATACACAATCTCTCTAATCCATATGTAATTTCGACAGATACAGGTTTACATTCAACTCCAGCCATTTGTTGGAAGTAGGTAAATTGCGTTACTTCCATACCATCACACCAAACTTCCCATCCAAGGCCTGCTGCTCCAAGAGTAGGACTTTCCCAGTCATCTTCAACAAATCTTATATCGTGTTCCTTATAATTAATACCTATTGATGACAGGCTATTTAAATATATTTTTTTTATATCTTTTGGCGAGGGTTTAATTAATACTTGGAATTGATAATAATGTTGTAATCTATTAGGGTTGTCACCATATCTTCCGTCAGTCGGTCTACGTGACGGTTGAACATATGCAGTTTTCCATGGTTTTGGACCAAGCGATCTTAGAGTGGTTGCTGGATGAAATGTTCCAGCTCCTACCTCTAGATCGTACGGTTGTAATATTACACAACCTTTTTTTGACCAGTACTTTTGTAAATTAAAGATTGTGTCTTGAAAAGATAAAGTTTTTTTTTTTGTTTTATAGACCATACCTTTGCCAGATTGATCTTTCTTCTAATAAACTGATTACTTTATCAGTATAATTTTCTGAGGATGATAATTTTTTTGACAACCACCCTTTCCTTTTTTCAAATTTCTTAATCTCAATTTGATCTCCATATTTTTCTCTTAATATCTGTTCTGCATTACCCAAACCATCTATTAAACCTAATTCCTTTGCTTTTTTTCCAGCCCAAAACTCACCTGAAAAAAGTTCTATACCAGAGTTTTTGTTTAGTTTTTCTTTTCTACTCTCCTCAACGACATCAATAAAGTCCTGATGAATTTGTAATTGAATATTTTTTAACCGATTTATATCCTCTTCTTTTTCATCAAGAAAAGGGTCTAAAGTACTTTTATTCTTCCCTGCTGTATATACTCTTCTTTGAACTCCTATTTTTTCTATTAAGTTTTTAAATCCGAATGATGCAGAAATAACACCGATTGATCCTATTATCGAACTTGAGTTTGCATATATCTCATCACCAGCACAAGCGATCAGGTATCCACCGGATGCAGCCACATCTTCAGCAAAGACAATCACTTTTTTTTTTGTTTTTTTTGATTGTTCCTTAATAAGTTTATATATCAGATGTGATTGAACTGGGGATCCTCCTGGTGAGTTTATTGTAATTGCTACTACTAATGCTTTTTTTAGTGAGAAAGCCTTTTTAATTATTTCTTCCTGGCTTGAATAATCTATTCCTTGTCTAAATTTTCCGGCATTTCCTATAACGCCAGATAGTTTAAGATGGCTAATAACTTTTTTTTTTTTTAAAAATGAAAACATTAAAATTTTTATAAGTTTTTTAAATATATTATAAACCCTAGTTATAATTAAAGAATAAGGTGCGTCAATTGATAAGTATATTAATAATTTGTATATAATAGTTTTAAAACATGGGAACTGTAATACAGCTTAAAAAACAAATTAATAATTCTTATACTGACTTAAAAAACTCAGTTGAAGATAAGTTGATTCTAGTTGAAGAAAAAATTAATTCCAGATTAGCAAGTAAAGTAGACTTAGTTCAAAAGATGACAAAATATCATTTAAGCACTGGAGGTAAAAGACTTAGAGCTCTATTAACATTGCAATGCTCAAAAATTTGTGGATACGAGAAAGGATTAAGAGATGTTAATCTGGCTGCATGTGTTGAATTAATCCATGCAGCAACTTTAATGCACGATGATGTAATTGATAACTCTAAAATTAGAAGAGGAAAAAAGACCTTAAATAAGATCTGGGGAAATCACTCATCAATTTTAGTAGGCGATTATCTCTTAAGCAAATGTTTTGAAATGATGGTTGAGGATGGAAATTTAGAATTACTTAAACTTTTGGCTAACACATCATCAGAAATTGCTCAAGGTGAAGTTCTGCAATTGCAACACAATAAAGAAATAGACATGTTAGAGGAGACATATCTTAATATTATTTCCTCAAAGACTGCATCATTATTTGCAGCAGCTACTAAAGTTGGCGCAATTATTTCAGAAAAAGATTTAAAATTTAAAAATGCTTTAGAATTTTATGGAAAAAACCTAGGTCTCACATTTCAAATTGCAGATGACACATTAGATTATAATTCCGAATTAAAATTATTTGGAAAAAACATTGGTAATGATTTTTATGAGGGAAAAGTAACTTTACCTATAATTCTTCTTTATCAAAAATTAGATAATGTTGAAAAAGAAAAATTAAAATCTTTATTTGAAAAACAAATTCGTGAAAAGAAAGATTTAGAATATGTTCTAAGTCTAATAAAAAAAAATAACATAATAAAAGAGTGTTATAAAAAAGCAGAGCATTATATAAATTTAGCTTCTAATTCTTTAAGTGTATTTGAGGAGTCTGATGAAAAAAATGTGCTTAAAAATTTAACATCTTTTAGTATAGAGAGAAATTTCTAAGGGCTTAACAATACTTTTTTCCAACTTTGAGTTTTTTTAATATATTTCAATCTTTCATGAATTCGATTTTGACCATCAAGCCAGAATTCTATTTCTTTAGGTTTTATTCTCCAGCCTGACCAGTACTCTGGTCGTGGTACTTTTTTTTGATTTGGGAATTTTTTTTTAAATTCTTTTATAGATTTATATAAATCGTCTCTTTTTTTTAAAATGCTGCTCTGCTGTGAAGCCCAAGCACCAATTCTACTTCCATATGCTCTTGATTTATAATAATCATCGGCTTCTTTTTTTGAAACTTTAGATGCAATACCAATTACCCTAATTTGTCTTTGTAGGCTTTTCCAATGAAAACACATGGAAATTTTTGAAGAATTTTTAATGGCTTTACTTTTATCACTTTTTAAATTTGTATAAAAAACGAAACCATTTTTATCAAAATCTTTAAGAAGAACCATTCTGACTGTTGGAAATCCTCTTTTATTAACAGTGCCTACAGCAAAAGCATTTGGGTCGTTAATTTCAGTTTTTTTTGCTTTATTGAACCATTCTTCAAAAAGTTTTATTGGGTTATTATGATCTTTAAAGCAAAGATTTAATCCAAGTGAGTTTTTTTCGTTCATAATTTTAAAAAAATAATTTATACAGTAAGATAATGTCATTTAATACTTTTGGAAAGTTATTTAGATTTACTACTTGGGGAGAGTCTCATGGTCCTGCAATTGGGTGTGTTGTGGACGGATGCCCGCCAAATGTTCCAATAAAGGAGAGTGATATCCAAAAAGAACTTAATAAAAGAAAACCAGGACAATCTAAATTCACAACACAAAGAAAAGAGGATGATAAAATTAATATTTTATCTGGTGTTTTTGAGGGAAAAACTACCGGAACTCCAATATCTTTAATAATTTATAACAAAGACATGAGATCTCGAGATTATGAGACAATAAAAAACAAATTTAGACCAGGACATGCAGATTACACTTATTTTAAAAAGTATGGAATTCGGGATTATAGAGGAGGCGGAAGACAATCAGCCCGTGAGACTGCAGCAAGAGTTGCAGCTGGGGCAATTGCAAAAGTAGTATTGAAAAATAAGATTGGTGCTAAATATCAAGCAGTCGGTGCAGTTATACAATTAGGAATTTTAGGGTGTGATATAAACAAATGGAAAGACAAAACTATATCCACAAATCCATTTTTTTGCCCTGACAAATCTGTAATAAAGCTCTGGGAAAAATATTTACTCGGCATAAGAAAAGCTGGTTCATCTTGTGGAGCAATAATTGAGATAAGAGCAAGAGGAGTGCCTTTAGGACTTGGAGCGCCAATATATTCCAAATTAGATATGGATTTAGCAGCTGCGATGATGAGCATTAATGCTGTAAAGGGGGTAAATATTGGATCAGGAATGGACTCAGCTATGCTAACTGGGGAAGAAAATTCTGATGAGATTTTACAAAGAAAAGGTAAAACTAGTTTTAAATCAAACAATGCTGGTGGAATTTTGGGTGGAATTTCAACAGGCCAAGAAATAAAAATTTCATTTGCTGTTAAACCAACTTCATCGATTTTATCATCTAGAAAAACGATTGATAAGTTCGGCAAAAATACAACAATATCTGTCAAAGGAAGACATGACCCTTGTGTAGGAATTAGAGCAGTCCCAATAGGAGAATCTATGATGCATTGTGTAATTCTTGACCACTATTTAATGAACACTGCTCAAAATAAAATTTAATTAGATTTTTTTATTAAAACTTTTGAATTTAACGTATCTAAAATCTTATTTTCTATTCCGATTGAATCAAGATTTGCAAATTTATACATTAACTCTGGTTTATCATGATCAATAAATCTATCAGGCAATATCATTGATCTAAATTTTAAATTGCTATCTAGAAGATTTTTTTCACTAAGAAATTGGCTAACATGAGATCCAAATCCACCAATAGATCCCTCCTCTATTGTGATTAAAACTTCATGCTCTGTTGCAATTTGCCAGATTAAATTTTCATCTAAAGGTTTTGCAAATCTTGCATCAATTATAGAAATATTAATTCCTTTTTTAGATAAATTTTCAGATGCTAAAATACACTCATGAAGTCTTGCTCCAAAATTTAAAATTACAACTTTTTTTCCAGTTTTAATAATTTTTCCTTTACCCAGCTCAATTTTTTCATTTATTTCTGGTAATTCAATCCCTAGACCATTTCCTCTTGGATATCTAAAAGCTGAAGGTCTATCATTAATATCTAATGAAGTATTGATCATTCTTACAAGTTCGGCTTCATCGCTAGCCGCCATTACTACAAAATTTGGTAGTGTTGATAAGTATGTTATATCAAACGAGCCTGCATGGGTTGGTCCATCAGCGCCAACTAGTCCAGCTCTATCAATTGCAAATCTTACAGGCAACGATTGAATTGCAACATCATGAACAACTTGATCATAAGCTCTTTGAAGAAAAGTTGAGTATATTGCTGCATATGGTTTAAATCCCTCTGTAGCCATTCCAGCGGCAAAAGTTACTGCGTGCTGTTCTGCTATTCCAACATCAAACATTCTGTTAGGAAATTTTTTTCCAAATAAATCCATACCTGTTCCTGATGGCATCGCTGCTGTTATACCAACAACTTTACTATCTTTTTCAGCATGCTTGATTAAGGTGTTAGCAAATACTTTTGTATATGATGGTGCATTAGATGAAGACTTTATCTGTTCTCCTGTTTTTACATTAAATTTTGAAACTCCGTGGAACTTATCCTCTGACTTTTCAGCAAACTTATATCCTTTCCCTTTTTGAGTTTTAACATGAATTAAAATGGGACCATCAAAATTGATTTCTTTTGCATTGTTAAATACCGAAATCATTGTATCAATGTCATGTCCATCTATAGGGCCAATATAATAAAATCCCATAGAATTAAATAAAGTACCACCAGTAACCGCAGATCTTAAAAAATCCTCAGCTTTACCTGCTTGATTTTTAAATCTTTTTGAAAAAGCAGATATAATTAATTTTAGTGTTTCCCTAAAACTAAAATAAATCTTACCTGACAAAATTTTTGCAAGGTATTTTCTCATAGCCCCTACTGGTTTTGCAATTGACATATCATTGTCATTTAAAACGACAATCATTTTTGTCTTACTCGCACCAGCGTTATTCATAGCTTCGTATGCCATACCAGCACTTATCGCTCCATCACCTATGACTGCAATTACATTATCAGATTTATTTGACAATTTATTAGCAACAGCCATTCCTAATGCCGAAGATATAGAAGTTGAGCTATGAGCAGCGCCGAAAGGATCATACTCGCTTTCTGATCTTTTTGTAAAACCAGACAATCCCATCCCTTTTCTTAGTGTTCTAATTTTATTTTTCCTACCAGTTAATATTTTATGAGGATAAGTTTGGTGTCCAACATCCCAAATTAATTTGTCATGTGGGGTATTAAATATATAATGCAAAACCACAGTCAGCTCTACAACTCCAAGACCAGCTCCTAGGTGTCCACCAGTTTCTGAAACAACGTCAATTAATTCTTGCCTGACCTCGTCAGCCAAAACTTTTATCTCAGACTGAGATAATTTTCTGATATCACTTGGAAAATTGACATTGTTTAAAAATTTGTAATTATTGCTCATTTTGTTCTACTTAAAATATAATTTATGGTTTCTTTTAGATCTCTACTTTTTTTTCCAAATTTATTTATACTTTTGAATATATTTAATTTCAGGTTATTTGCATATTTAATAGTATTTTTAGTACCTAGTAAACTTATTAAAGTAGCTTTTCCCATTTTTAAATCTTTTCTAGTTTTTTTTCCAACGCTCGATGTTTTTCCCTTTAAATCTATTAAATCATCAGCAATTTGGAACAATAAGCCTATTTCATTACCAATTTTATTAAACATTCCTAAATATTTTATTTTACCTGACATAATAATTGGTGCCACGCAACAAAAACTAAAAAGCTTACCAGTTTTCTTAATTTGCATATCAATAATTTGTTTTTTATTTTTTTTCATTTTTTCATAACTTAAATCTAGATATTGGCCTCCAGCTATACCAGAATGACCAGAACTCTCTGATAGTAAGTTTATTAATTTTATTTTCTTTTTTTCGCTTAAATTTAATTTTTTCTGGCTCAAAATTTGGAAAGCTATTGTAAGTAAAGAATTACCAGCGAGTATTGCTGTGGACTCACTAAATTTCTTATGGGTTGTCAACTTTCCTCTCCTTAAATTATCATCATCCATACAGGGTAAATCATCATGAATGAGTGAGTAAGCATGAATGCATTCTACTGCAGCAGCTACTTGCAAGATGGTTTTTTTATTTATTTTAAATATTGAACCAACATCAAATAATATTTTTGATCTTATTTTTTTTCCTCCAGGAAGAAGTCCATACAACATCGGCTTGATTAGATCTGTATTTTTTTCTTTAGAAAAATATCGATAAAGATAATCGTTAGTTTTTTTAACAATACTATTTAGTTTTTTTTCCATCTTTCTTTGATTTTATCTCTTTGATTTTTGAATTTGATTTTTCTGATATTTCTTTAAAGTTTTTTTGAAATTTTTTTTCTATAAGTTTATTTATTCTAATCAAATTTGCATAGTCCTCTGATTTGTTTTCTAAATTTATTTCATTTTCCAAATTTTTAATAATTTTATCAGCTAAATCAGTAAGCTCATTTAAAGATTTTGATGTAATATCATCTAGCAAATTTTTTTCATTCATATATTAGTTGGTAATATTATATGAAAATTGACGATTCAAATATCAAAAAAACAATAAAATATTTGAATAATAATGAATGTGTAGCAATCCCCACCGAAACTGTTTATGGATTGGCTGCAAATGCCTACTCAAAAAAGGCTGTATCAAAAATATTTAAATTAAAAAAAAGGCCTAGTAGTAATCCTTTAATTGTTCATTATCATAATATTAATCAATTAAAAAAGGATTGTGAATTAAATAGTGTTTTTAGGAGGCTTTACAAAAAATTTTGCCCAGGAGCAATTTCGTTTGTTTTGAAACTTAAAAAAACGAGTAAAATTTCAAAAATAGTCACAAATAACTCAAATTTGGTAGCAGTAAGATTTCCAAGTCATCATTTAACCAGAAAGATATTAAAAAAAATTGATTATCCTCTCGCAGCTCCGAGTGCAAATATTTCATCAAGTATTAGTCCAGTTTCAAAACAAGACGTAATTGATGAATTTGGGAATAAAATTAAATTTGTTTTAGAAGGAGGCTCTTCAAAGGTAGGTTTGGAGTCTACTATAATAAATCTTGTCGGTAAGCCTAATATTCTTAGATTGGGAGGTATTGAAAGTAAAACAATTTATAAATTTATCAAATCATCAAAAAATAATCTAAAAAGAGAATTAAATGTAAAAATGCCAGGTAGCAGTAAATTGCATTATTCTCCTGGAATCCCTATGAGACTAAATGTCAAAAAAAATAATGATGATGAGGCATTTATTTTGATAAAAAAAAGGAAAAAAAAAAATAAAAATTATTTTTATTTAAGTAAAACTAAAAATTTAAAAGAGGCAGCAAAAAATTTATACAAAACATTAAGAAAAATAAAAAAAAATAAATATAAAAAAATTGCGGTTGAGAAAATACCAAATGTTCGAATTGGTGAGGCAATTAACGATAGACTTTTGAGGGCATCAAAAAAATGAAAAATTTAATTGAAGTAAAAAATATAAAAAAAAATTATGGAAAAAAAGAAGCTGTGAAAGGTATTTCTTTTAATGTTCAAGAAAATGAAATTATAGGTTTGCTTGGACCAAATGGCTCAGGTAAAACTACAACTATTGGAATGTTACTTGGTTTGCTAAAACCTACAAGTGGGCAAATATTTATTGATAATCTTAAACTTGAAAATCATAGAATTGAAATACTCGAAATAATTAATTTTATATCCCCCTATATAGAATTGCCAAAAAAGCTTACTGTAAAGCAAAATCTTAATGTTTATGCTAAACTTTATAAAGTCCAAAATATTGAGGAGAGAATTGAATATCTTTCAGAAAAATTGAGAATAAAAGAATTATTGGATAGTATTACTGGTGAATTATCCTCTGGTCAAAAAAATAGAGTAAGTTTAGCAAAAGCATTAATTAATGAACCAAGAGTACTTTTGCTTGACGAGCCAACAGCATCTTTAGACCCAGAAGTGGGTGATTTTGTTAGAACTTTTTTAGAGGAATATAAAAAAGAAAAAAAAATCTCAGTACTTTTAGCTTCTCATAATATGAGTGAAGTCACACGATTGTGCAAATCAGTGCTAATGATGAAAAATGGAGAGATTATAGACCAAGGTAAGCCTGATGATTTGATTACTAAGCACGGAAGAAAAAATCTAGAAGAAGTTTTCTTAAAACTTTCAAGGAGTAAAAATGAGTTTAACTAGAATTTACGGTCTATTTTTAAGACATTTTTATCTTATAACTAGATCATTTCCTAGAATCTTAGATTTAGTATACTGGCCAACTATTCAAATTACTCTTTGGGGATTTATCTCAAATTTTTTTGCTACACACACAACTTATTACAACAATGCAGTTGGTGTGATTTTGACTTGTGCAATACTCTACGATTTTTTGTTCAGAACAAGTATTGGTTTTAATATGCTTTTTTTAGAAGAGATTTGGAGTAGAAATTTTACCAATCTTTTTATAGCGCCTATGAAAATTGGTGAAATTTTAACTTCACTTGTTATAACAGCCTTAATTAGATCTTTAATTGGTCTAGTTCCAGCGGTCTTACTAACTTCCCCATTATTTGGAATTTCAATCTTAGAGTTGGGAATATTTTTGTTTTTTCTATTTCTGAGTCTTTATATTTTTGGGATTACGCTAGGAATTTTAGTTTCTTCAGGATTACTTAGATTTGGTCCTTCATTTGAGAATATAGCATGGTCGACAATGTTTTTACTTGCACCATTTGGATGTATTTATTACCCTATAGAAACTCTTCCAGAAGTATTTCAAAAAATAGCTTATATTTTACCGTTAGTATATATATTTGAGGAAGCTAGAAACATTCTAATTAATCAAACTGTAGATATTGAAAATATTTATAATGCTTTCATTTGGAATGCTTTATATTTCACACTTTCAATAATTTTATTTTATTATTCATTTAATGCTGCAAAAAATAGGGGTACATTAATTAACATGGGAGAGTAGTGGTGCGCCCGCAAGGAGTCGAACCCTGAACCTCCAGAGCCGAAATCTGGCGCTCTATCCAGTTGAGCTACAAGCGCATATTGTATAATTATAATAACATGAAAAGTAATATAAATATAAAAGTTAAAAATAAAGAAAATAATTTAAGAATAGATGTTTTATTATCAAATCAGAGTAATAAATTAAGTAGATCGAGAGTAAAAAGTTTAATTTTACAAAATAACTTAAAAATAAACAATATTGTTGTTACCGACCCGTCCAGGAAAGTAAAAATAAATGATGAAATATTTTTTGAAATTGTAGACGCAAAAAAAGAATCACTTGCACCATTTAAATATCCTCTTCAAATAATTCATGAGGACGAAGATTTAATTGTGATAAACAAATCTGATGGAATTTCAATGCATCCTGGGCCTGGGAATTATAATAATACAATTGTTAATGCGTTAATTAATTATAATGGTAATAATCTTTCGAGTATTGGGAATGAATTAAGACCAGGTATTGTTCATAGGATAGATAAAGATACATCTGGTTTAATTGTAATTGCTAAAAACAATTTATCTCACGAGAATTTATCTAATCAATTTTCTAAGCATACTATTTCAAGAGTTTATCAAGCCTTAGTGTGGGGCAAAATAAGACCACGAACTGGAAAAATTGAAACATTTATCACAAGAAGCTCAAGAAACAGACAAATGATGGAGGTCTCATTAAAAAAAGGTAAGAATGCTATAACGAACTACAAAACTTTAGAAATATTTGAGAATGATAATGTACCAACGTTAAGTCTTATAGAATGTAAATTAGAAACTGGTAGAACTCATCAGATAAGAGTTCACTTGGCTAGCAAAGGTAATAATATTCTAGGTGATAAAAAATATAAAAAAAAGTTTAAAAAAATTACTAATATAAATCCTGAACTCGAAAAGTACCTGAATGATCTTAATAGACAATTTTTACACGCTAAAACACTTGGGTTTAATCATCCAAAAGATAATCGATGGCTAGAATTTTCGTCGAAATTACCTGATGATTTGGAAAAAATTTTAAAAAAACTAAGAAAAATCAAGCAATAAAAGCATTGTAAAATTTTATTTATTTATTAAATAAATACTTCGAATGAGTAATAATAACTACAATCTGCCAGTGCTTTCCAATGAGGGAGGCTTATCAGCATATCTCGCTCAAATAAAGAAGTTTCCAATGTTAGCAGCCGAAGAAGAATATATGTTAGCTAAAAATTGGCAATCGACTGGAAATGTTAAGTCTGCAGAAAAACTTGTAACTAGCCACTTAAGATTGGTTGCAAAAATTGCAATGGGATACAAGGGGTATGGTTTACCTCTTAATGAAATGATTTCAGAAGGAAATGTAGGATTGATGCAGGCTGTAAAAAAGTTTGAGCCAGAAAAAGGTTTTAGACTTGCAACATATGCTATGTGGTGGATTAAAGCCTCTATACAAGAATACATATTAAGATCATGGAGTTTAGTGAAGATAGGAACAACAACAGCTCAAAAAAAACTTTTCTTTAATTTGAAAAAAATAAAAAACCAAATTGCTCCAAGATCTGAAGGAGATCTAAAAAAAGAGCATGTTGAAGATATTGCCAAAAGACTCTCTGTCAGCGAAGACGAGGTAGTTTCTATGAACAGAAGGCTCTCAGGAAAAGAACAATCTTTAAATGCACCAATAGGAGAAGATGGAGATGAATGGCAAGACTGGGTTGTAGACAATGAGATGGACCATGAACTAAAAATTGCTCAAAGCGATGAAATGGAACAGAGAAAAGACTTACTTCAAGATTCAATTAAAGTATTAAATGAGAGAGAAAAAAAGATCCTATACTCAAGAAGGCTATCTGATGAACCCAAAACTTTAGATGAGCTTAGCAAAAAATACAAAATAAGTAGAGAAAGAGTTAGACAAATAGAAAATAAAGCTTTTGAAAAATTACAAAAGCACATGTTGAACTCTGCTAAATCAAAGAACCTATTACCCGCTAATTAAAGGGATCTACCAAAAGAATCGTATCCTCTCTTTCAGGGCTTGTTGAAATACTAGATATTTTTGTCTCAATAAATTTCTCAATAGCTTTTACATAGGTTTTTGCATTTTTAGGTAAATCTTCAAATTTTTTAATTCCTTGTGTTTTAGATTTCCAACCATCAAATTTTTTGTAGACTGGTTTAACGTTTAATTGATCCTCTACAGCAGCGGGGAAATAATCAATTTCTCTCCCATTTAGCTTGTAAGCTACACAAAGATTTATTTCATCTAGCTCGTCCAAAACATCTAATTTAGTCAAAGCTATTCCATCAATACCTGATATCTTTATAGTTTGTCTTACTAAAACTCCATCAAACCATCCACATCTTCTTTTTCTACTAGTTACTGTACCAAATTCATGCCCCTTTTCTCCAAGATGATTACCAATATCATCAGTAAGTTCTGTTGGAAAAGGTCCTTCGCCTACTCTTGTAGTATATGCCTTTGTTATACCTAAAACATAATTTATAGAATTGGGGCCACATCCAGACCCTGTTGCTGCAGAAGCTGCAACTGTATTTGATGATGTTACATATGGATATGTTCCATGGTCAACATCAAGTAATATTCCTTGTGCACCCTCAAATAATATTTTCTTATTTTCTGACTTAAATTGATCTATTTTTCTCCAAACCGGTGATGAATATTTTAAAATGTTTGGTGCTATTTTTAATAAGTCCTCAATTAATTTATTTTTTTCATATATAGGTTTACCTAATCCTTTACGTATTGCATTATGATGTTCCAAAACTAACGTAAGTCTGTTTTCAAGATTTTTTTTAGATGCAAGATCCATTACTCTTATAGACCTTCTTCCAACTTTATCTTCATAAGCTGGACCAATACCTCTTCTTGTAGTTCCAATTTTAGAATTTCCAGCAGTATCTTCTCTAATTTCATCCATTTCTCGATGAAATGGCAATATTAATGTAGCGGCTTCAGACAATATCAAATTACTTTTATTAATCTCTACACCTTTAGATATAGCTTCTTTAATTTCTTCAAGTAAAGCCCATGGATCGACGACAACTCCATTTCCAATAATAGAAATTTTATTTTTTCTGACAATACCAGACGGGAGCAATCTTAATTTATAAGTAATACCATCTATGACTAAAGTATGACCCGCATTATGTCCTCCCTGAAATCTAACAACCACATCCGCCTCACTAGATAACCAATCAACTATTTTCCCTTTTCCTTCATCTCCCCACTGCGAACCTACAACAACTACATTTTTCATTTAAATTTCTTTTTTATAATAAAACTATTCAAATGGTTAATTGGTCCATTTCCTTTTCCAAAGTTTGGACTTGTTTCAATAGCATTGTTTACATATCTAATTCCTAACTCACAAGATTTCTTTAGTGTTTTTCCACACCCATAATATGTTGCAATTGCGCTTGATAATGTACATCCAGTTCCATGAGTATTTTTTGTTTTAATTTTTTTATTAGTGAAAATTGCAACTTCTCTCTTATTTACAAAAATATCTCTCAAGTTCTTAGTTTCTAAATGGCCACCTTTTATTAATACATTTTTGGCACCTAAATTTAATAATACTTTAGCAGCATCTTTCATATCCAATAGAGATTTAATTCTCAAATCAGTCAAAATTTCAGCTTCAGGAATGTTCGGTGTGACTAAATCCACCTTTTTAATTAATTTTTTTTTTAAAATTAAAACTGCTTTATCATCTATAAGCTTAGCTCCACCTTTTGCTACCATAACAGGATCTAATATTATCTTTTTTAATTTTAACTTATTGATTGATTTTAATACTGATTTTATAACTTGTGTGGAATGTAACATACCAATCTTTACTGAGTCTGGTTTGATATCTTTTGAGGTAAATTCAATCTGATTAGAAATTTCTTTACTTGGTATTGGTATTATAGAGTTTATGCCTTTAGTATTTTGGGCTGTAACTGCTGTTATTGCTGTCATTGCATAAGATCCAAGAGATGTAACAGATTTAATATCTGCTTGAATTCCAGCTCCTCCAGAAGAATCTGATCCTGCAATTATTAATATTTTAGAATTTATTTTCAATTTATTGAATAGATTTTTTTATTATATTAACACATAATTTATTTAAGCTTGAGTCCTCTGACTCACTCATAATTCTTATTTTTGGTTCAGTACCAGATTTTCTAACTAATATTCTACCTTTGTTTTTTATAATTTTGTTTGCTTTATAAATTGCTTTTTTACATTTTGGGCTATTAATAATTGATTTATCTTTAACTTCAATATTTTCTAATATTTGAGGAGTAGGATTGAATATATTAAAAAGTTGACTCGCTTTTTTTCTTTTTCTTAAAGAAAAAAGAATTTCTAAAGCGACTAATAATCCATCTCCAGTAGTTGCAAATTTCCCAAGAATTATATGACCTGATTGTTCTCCACCTAAATTAAATTTTTTTTTTTTCATTTTCTCTTTAACGTATCGATCTCCTACATTTGATCTGAAAAACTTAATCTTATTTTTTTTGAAAAATTTCTCTAAACCATAATTTGACATTAACGTTCCAATTACTCCTCCTTTTAAAATTTTTTTTCTTTTCCATCTCTCAGCTAACATTGCAAGAATTTTATCTCCATCAACAATTTTACCTTTTTCATCACATACAATTATTCTGTCTGCATCACCATCCAATGCAATACCTATATGAGCCTTTTTTTTTCTTGTCATTTGACAAATTTTTTTTGGATAAGTAGACCCAGATTTGAAATTTATATTTAATCCATTTGGAGAAGTGCCAGATTTAAATACTTTTGCACCTAGCGATTTTAATAACTCAGGACCAGCCTTATAACTTGCGCCATTAGCACAGTCTAAAACGATTTTGATGCCTTTTAAACTAAATGAGGATGGAAAATTTTGTTTAAGAATTTTTATGTAATTGTCATTTGCGTCCTCCAATCTTTTTACTCTTCCTAATTCAATTGGTCTGGTAAGATTTTTAGCAATCTTTGAGTCAATTAATTTTTCAATTTTTTTTTCAATTTTATCAGATAATTTAAGTCCATCTGGTCCAAATAACTTTAGACCATTATCATAATATGGATTATGAGATGCAGTAATCATTATTCCCAGATTTGCTCTCATTTTTTTTGTCAACATTGCCAATCCATTAGTTGGGAGTGGTCCTAATGTATAAATATGCATTCCTGCTGAAGCTAATCCAGATACCAGGGCTGGTTCAAGTGTATATCCAGAAAGCCTAGTATCCTTTGCAATAACAGCCGTTTGTTTACTTTTTTTTAAATTTCTAAAATATGTTCCTGCTGCTAATCCAAATTTAAAAAACATTTCACCATTTATTTTAGAATCATTAACTCTTCCTCTTATCCCATCAGTTCCAAAATATTTTTTAAACATTTTTAATTTTGTAATTCTTTAAATACTTTAAATGCTTGATTAATTTCCTTGACGTTATGGACTCTAAAAATTTGTACGCCTTGTAAATATGATTGTATGCAAGATGATACTGTACCTCCAAGTCTTTCTTTAGTGTCATTTTCTTTTGAAATTTCCTTAATAAATCTCTTTCTAGATAAGCCCAACATTATAGGAAGACCTAATGAATGGAAAATAGAAATATTCTTTAAAAGAGTAATATTATGTTTCAAATTTTTTCCAAATCCGATACCCGGATCTAATATAATATTATTGTGTTTAATGCCTTTATTTCTAATATATTTAAGTTTTGTTTCAAAAAAATCATAGATATCAAGTATTACATTTTTATAAGATGGTTTATTTTGCATATTCTTTGGCGTGCCTTTCATGTGGTGTATCACAAAAGGTTTTTTTGTTTTTTTTAAATAATTTATTGTCTCCGGATCATAATCTAATCCAGATACATCATTTATAAGATCTACCTTTATTTTAGAGGCTCTCTTCATAACAAAACTTTTTCTGGTATCTAGTGAAACAAAACAACTTTTATTTTTTAAAGTTTTTAAAACTGACTCAATTCTATTCCACTCTTTAGTAGGGCTAATGTCATTTGCCCCAGGTCTTGTTGACTCCCCTCCAATATCTATTATCTTCGCACCATTAGATAATAAATTGTTAATATGCTTTACAGCTAAATTTTTATGATTGTATTTTCCACCATCCGAAAAACTATCTGGTGTTATATTGACGATTCCCATTAAAATTGGAATTTCAGTTAGATTTAATTTCTTGAAACTTTTCTTTTTTTTTATATTTTTTAAATCTTTCTTAATTTTTATTTTTAAATTTTTTTTTAATTTATTTATATCTTTAATATTAATTATTTTATTTTTTTCTCTATTTATAATTTCTACTTTATCAAAAGAAATTAAACTATTACCGTTTAAAGGAATACTTAGTTTTTTTTTTATATTTTTCTTAGATATTGTGCCGAAATAAAAATTACACGCTCTAGTGTAATATTTATTCATTAGTGCTTAGTGCACTATCTTTGGTTTTAAGCCCATTGAACCAAGAGCTGAGTTTTGATCATCATCTTCAACCTTGAGATCTTCTTTATTCTTTGGATATATATTTTTATTCACCAAATCCTCAATCTCTGCACCTGTCAAAGTTTCATAAGTAAGTAAAGCTTTTGCTAATTTATGCAGATCTTCAATTTTATCAGTTAATACTTTTCTTGCTCTGTCATAACCCATATCAACAAATCTTCTTATTTCACTGTCTACTTTCCTTGCAGTTTCTTCTGACATATTTTGTTGTCTGGCTACTGATCTTCCTAAAAATACTTCTTCTTCATTTTCACCATAAGCAACTGGGCCCATTTCTTTACTTAAGCCAGCTCTCATAACCATTGCTCTCGCTCTTTTTGTTGCCTGTTCTATATCACTAGCTGCTCCTGTAGTTACTTTATCTTCTCCAAAAATTAATTCTTCTGCAACTCTACCTCCCATTGCAATAGCCATTTGAGCATGTAGCTGTTCTCTTGTTTGCGAGACTTCATCTCTTTCTGGTAATTGCATAACCATACCTAAAGCTCTACCTCTTGGTATAATAGTTGCTTTGTGTATAGGGTAAGCTGCTTTTTCATTTATTGTTACAATTGCATGTCCAGCTTCATGGTAAGCAGTTAATTTTTTCTCCTCTTCTGACATTACCATTGATCTTCTCTCAGATCCCATCATTACTTTATCTTTTGCTTCTTCAAATTCTTGATAAGTTACAATTCTTTTATTTTTTCTCGCTGCAAGTAATGCAGCTTCATTTACAAGATTAGCTAAATCTGCTCCAGAAAAACCTGGCGTTCCTCTAGCTACTGTTCTTAGATTGACGTCTGGAGCCATTGATATTTTTTTTGCATGCACTTTTAAAATCTTTTCTCTTCCAATTAAGTCTGGGTTTGAGACTACAACTTGTCTATCAAATCTTCCTGGTCTTAAAAGCGCTGGATCTAATACATCAGGCCTATTAGTTGCAGCAATAATAATCACACCTTCGTTAGTGTCAAAACCGTCCATTTCAACTAATAACTGATTAAGTGTTTGTTCTCTCTCATCATTTCCACCACCAAGTCCTGCTCCTCTGCTTCTTCCAACAGCATCTATTTCATCTATAAATATTATACATGGAGAATGTTTTTTTCCCTGTTCAAACATATCTCTTACTCTAGAAGCACCAACACCAACAAACATTTCAACAAAATCAGATCCAGATATAGTAAAAAATGGAACTCCAGCTTCTCCAGCTATAGCTCTTGCCAATAAGGTTTTACCTGTTCCGGGTGGGCCAACTAAAAGGCATCCACGTGGTATTTTTCCACCAAGTCGACTAAATTTTTTAGGATCTTTTAAAAATTCTACAACTTCCTCGACTTCTTCTTTAGCTTCTTCTACACCCGCCACATCGTTAAAAGTTACTTTTCCTTTAATCTCATTCATCATTTTCGCTTTAGATTTACCAAAGCCCATTGCTCCACCCTTACCTCCTTGCATCTGTCTCATAAAGAAAATCCACACTGCAATTAAAAGCAACATTGGAAACCAAGATAATAATATTCCAAACAATGAAGGCATTTTTTCTTCTATTGGGCTTGCTGAAATACTAACACCTTTGTCACTTAATTTTTGTATTAAGTTCGGGTCATCAGGTGCATAAGTGTTAAACATTTCACCATTTGACATCACACCTTTTATGTTCTTTCCTTGAATTTCAACTTGAACAACCCTTCCATTGTCAACTTGTGTTAGAAACTCAGAAAAAATTATGTTATTTTTTTGATTTACTGATCCTTGGGGGTTTTTAAACATGTTATATAGACCTATTGTCAGTATGACTATAACGGCCCACATTGCTAAATTTTTGAAATTCATCATTATAAATTAAGAATTATTATGAGTTTAACAAGTGCCAATTTGTGCCAATTTGTAAATATTTTACTTAATTTCTGGGGAAATAACGACGGTTTTTTCAAATTTTTGAATTATACATCCTGAAAGTGTTATTTTTTTAACGTTTTTACTTGACCTTAAATAATTTATTAAATTTTCAACTTTGGAACCTCTAGAATAGGAATTTTTTTTACCCACTCTTTGAATTACTTCAGAAAATGACCTAAAAACAATCTCACTAGGTTGTTTAAGAAAATTTTCATTTAAAATCACACTGTTATTCAATGATAATAAACTTGAATTATCATTGATATTTTTTTTCACGAAGTATTCTAGCGCAAAGTTACTTTTGTTCAAATTGTTGAGAGTTTTTTTAAATTTTTCAAAAGATAAGCCATCATTTTCTAATTTTGAGATTAATTTCCTTACTTTAACTCTCAAAAAGTTTTCGTCATAATTAGATGGATCATCTATTTTAAAGTTAAAAGTATTCTTTGATATATATTTTAGATCATTTTTGGATATATCAAGCAATGGTCTTACAATGGAAATTTTATCATCAAATTTTATTTTCGATTTTATATTTCCAAATGAACTTAGACCCTTTAAGCCTGAGCCTCTCAATAATCTTATAAAAAAATTTTCCAATAAATCATCTTTGTGATGAGCAGTTAAAATAGTCTCTATTTTTTTATTTATGCTTTTATTGATAATTAGTTTATATCTATTTTCTCTCGCAAATGATTGCAAATTTGAGATTTTTTTTGCATTTCTAATTGTAAGTATATCAGTTGTAATACTAAATATTTTGAGTTTTGTCTTCACCAACTTTGCTTCAAGGGTCGAATTTTTTCTCAATTTATGATCTACAATAAAAAAGTAAATTTTTTTTTTATTCTCTATAGAATAACATTTAGCTAAAAATGCTAGTGCCATGCTGTCTGCTCCTCCGGAAACAGCTACACAAAAACTATTTGATATATGGCCCGAAAGTTTTTTTTTAAAATTTAAATAAACTTTTTTAATTCTCGGATTAGTTAGTTTTTTAAAATAAAAATTATGAATTTTCTTTTTTGCACTCAAATTCTTTTTCTTCATAATACTTGGCCTTTTGAAGTACAGATTGAGTTGCATCTGGGTACTGTTTTTTAACTCCTGCTATCATCAAGCATCCTTGATCTTTTTCTCCCATCTGAACCAACGCTACTCCTAGTTTTAATAGATTCTCAGGAGCAATTTTACTTTTTGGATATTTTTGATATCCTTCCAAATAAGCAGTTGCAGCATCAGTATACATTTGTCTTATTCTATACGTTTCAGCATACCAATACTGTGCATTACCTGATAATTCATTATCAGGATTAGTTAAAACGAATTCTCTAAATGCTTTTTCTGCATTAACATAATCCCCAACCTTTAAAAAATTTCTTGCAAATTGATACTGCTCTTTTGGACTTGCATCTGGTAACAATTTTTCTTCGGCATTAAAAACTTCAGAAATTATTGCTTCTGTTTGTTCTACAGTTTCTATTACCTGTGAACTATCAGTTGTAGTCATGTCTTTGTACGAAATTTCACCTAAAGATTGAGGCTCTGATGATCCAGGTAATATATTTTTTTGTTTTGTTTCCTGGTTTGAAAAGATTTCATCTTTTTTAGTTATTGAAGTAAGAGAATTATTATCAGTGTTTAAAATTGAATTTTGCTCGATTTGTTCAAATCTTAATTGATTATCTTGCTGCACTTTGGATAGCTCACTAGAAAGTTTATCTATCTTAAAATTAATTTGTTCAAATTTGTTTGTTAATTCTTGAAATTGCATTTCAATATCACTTAACTTTAATAAATGTTTCGTTAAAGCTTGCTCAGCTTCTTTAGTTGATGCTCTCTGGTTTACATTTGTATCAGCACTCTCAGAAAATGATTGTGAGTATACTGCTCTTTCTAAAGTTCTAAGATCTTTTTGAATATTTTCTAAAATTTCTCTTACATCTTGATCTTGAGAGAATGATAAATTAGCTGAAAAAAATAAAAAGGAAATAAAGTTAAGTAAAATTAACTTAATTAAAAATCTCATAATTATATTTCTATTTATAATAATGGCAAAAAGAAGACCCTAACTTTATATTGCTAGGGTCTTAAATATGTAATCTTAATTTGCTTTAACTGTTACAGATCTTCTATTTTTTGACCACGAAAGTGGATTTGATCCTGAGTCTACAGGTCTCTCTTTTCCATAACTTAACACTTTAATTCGATCAGACGAAACACCATAAGTCATTAAATAGTCTTTTGCAGCATTTGCTCTTCTCTCACCTAAAGCTAAATTATATTCTCTTGTACCTCTCTCGTCTGCATGGCCTTCAACTACAACAGTTACATCAGAGTTCTGCCTTAACCAAGCTGCTTGCTTTCTTAAAGTTTCTCTAGAAGCTGTGGTCAATATAATTTCATTAGTTGCAAAGAATACTCTGTCTGGAACTCCACTTGCAAGCTCTCCAACAGTATCAGAGCCTATATAAACATCTCCTTGCATTAACGCATCCAATTTTTCAATCGGATCTGCTTTTTGTGTCTCAGCTGCTTTAGTAGTAGTGCTTGTTGTTGAATCTGTTGTAACAGATTTCTTAGTTGCGCATGCGGTTACGATTAGACCAAACATAACAACAAGAAATGCATTTTTTAAAATTTTGTTTAGATTCATTTTTGCTCCTTAAATAGAATATTGTGAACTTAACCATGTAATTAGATGTTTTGTCTACAAAAATCAACCTAATTTAGCAAATACTTGATTTTTCTTTAATTTCCTAACAAAGAAGACCATGATGGGTCAGAAGCATCTGTCTCTGTTTTTACCAACCTCTCGTTGTATCCAGTTAAATCAATAGACCATAATTTTGCAGAAAATCCCTGACCTTCATTATCAGATTTTGTTTCTCTGTAAAAAATGATTATTCTCCCATTTGGAGACCATGATGGTGCCTCTTGATAGAAGTTCTCGGTAAGTAATCTCTCTCCAGTTCCATCAGTTCTCATAACTCCAATGAAAAATTTTCCTTTATGAAGTTTTGTAAATGCTATTAAATCACCTCTAGGTGACCAGACTGGTGTACCATAAATGCCTTTGCCAAATGATATTCTCTTAACATTTGATCCATCACTTTTCATGACATAAATTTGCTGATAACCACTTCTGTCAGAGTTAAATGTGATAAATTTTCCATCTGGTGAGTACGATGGAGAAGTATCAATTGAAGGATGATCGGTTAATTTTTCCTGAATATTTGTCTCTAGATCTCTAACCCAAATTTCTGAATTACCATCTTTTGCTAAACTCATAATTAATTTTTTTCCATCGGGAGAGAATCTTGGTGCAAATGTCATTCCTCTAAAATCACCTACAACTTTTTGCTCGCCTGTTTGTAAGTTTACAATATAAACTCTAGGCATATTTCTAAAATAGGACATGTAAGTTATGATTTTGTCATCAGCTGGATTAAATCTTGGAGTTAACACCAATTCATTTCCTAATGTTATATACTTAGTATTAAAACCATCTTGATCCATTAAAGCTAATTTTTTAACTCTCTGTGTTTTTGGTCCCTCTTCAGATACATATATTATTCTAGTATCAAAATAACCACTTTCACCAGTTAATCGTTCATATACCTTGTCTGAAATTTTATGTCCAACTCTTCTCCAAGAACGCGGTGTTGTTGTAAGAGAAAAACCATCGACCATCTTTGCACCTAACACATCCCAAAGCTTAAACTCTACATTTATGTAGTCTTTCTCATTAATTATTTTATGTGTGACTTTGCCTGTTATTAAAACTTGAGATTTAATTAAAGCCCAATCTTCAAACCTTGGTTTTAAATGTGCAATATCAGGTTTTTGTAAAAATGCTTCTTTTTCTATTGCATCAAATAAACCAGTCTTCACTAAATTATTTTCAATTACTTTTGATATTTCTGAACCTAAATTTTCAATATCAAGAATATTTTTAATTTTATTGTTAGACTCGTTATTTGTAAAAAAAGGTGACACTGAAATAGGCATTGGATCAAGATTACCTCTGGTAATATCAATTTCTACAAGAGAAAAACCAATACTTGGTTTTAAAATAGAATAAATAAGAAATATTAAAAATAAATTTTTTTTCATTCTCCAACCATCATCCCCTCAGGATTAAACCTTAATATCATAGTACTCCAATTTTCATAAGTTTTAGTTGGAAGATTTTTAATAGGATTACACTTTAATACTGCTCGATCAACTGCTTCTGCAAAGATTCTATATTTCCCATCTGTGCCCATTCTATTTCTTTCCAAAATTTCTCTACTTTTTACCCTGCCATTTTTTTCTAGTTCAAGTTTTACTGTAACTAAATAATTATTTTTTTTATATTCTGCTCCCATCGGAGGAGACCAGCAATCTTTATACTGCATCTGAATAGAGTACTCAGTAGTAACAGATAATTTAGTTAATCTCATTGATTTATCCTCTGATTGAGTAATTCCATCAGTTTTTTTTTTTACTTCTCCAATATTTTCATATTGCTTTGCAATTAGACCCTTAATTAAGTCTACATCTAATTCTTTTTTTTCATATTCAGAAGACTGGATTGCTTTATCCTCTTTAATTGGTTTTATCTTTTTAACGAATTCTTTAATTATCAAATCTTTTTCAATTTCCTTTTCAATTTTTTTTTTCTTTTCTTTCTCAATAACTGTTTTTGTAATTTCCTTAGATGGTTGTTGCTCATTTTCTTGCTTTGTTTCAATTTTTTCTATTTTTTTGTCAGGCAACGGAATTGCCTTAGATTTGTCTATTTTAATTTGATCTTGCTTTTTTTCAGGAACAGGAACTTTTTTAGATTTTGATAGATCTACTTCATCTTTTTGATTATCAAACTTTACTTGCTTTTTAATTTCTTGTTTTACTTCTTTAGGAGGCGCTTGTTCTGAAAGTAACTTCTTGTTATCTTTTTTTACTTTTTCAATGATTTTAGCTGCCTTAGGTGCATATGGAATATTCATTTGGTCAGAAATTTGAATTAATTCAACCGAGATACTTGGAAGTAATTCTATAGGTTTCTTTGCAACAAAAGGAAGTGCAAAAATTGTTGCTACAAATATTGATCCATGAAAAATAATTGAAAACAACATGCCAAACGAAAAATTACTAAATTCATTTGGAACCCCACTAAATGCAAATTTATTAAACAAATTTATCTCTCTTTATATGGCTCTGAAATCAATGCAACTTTAGTAAAGCCTGAACCTGAAAGTTTACCCATTACTTCTAATACTCTTCCATAGTTTATAGTTTTATCTCCTCTTACATATATTCTTGTATCTGTTCTGTTATTGGATACTGCCAGAATTTTTTTTATTAAATTATCAAATTCAATTTTTGTTTCTTGGATAAAAACTTCACCCTTTGAATTTATAGTTAGTGTAAGTGGTTCACTTTCCTCAGGTAATGTATCGGCTGATGTTTCAGGTAAGTCAACTTGCACCCCAACAGTAAGAAGCGGTGCTGTAACCATAAAAATAATCAGAAGAACAAGCATGACATCCACAAAGGGAGTTACATTTATTTCACTCATTGGTTCTCTTTCTGAACGCTTTAAGTTAAATGCCATATTAAATAATTGAAATAAATCTTTTTGAAAAATTTTCTAATTTTTGCAAATATTTTTTAGAGTCATTCCCAAATTTATTGTATGCAATTACCGCAGGTATTGCAGCAAGCAATCCCAATGCAGTTGCAAATAATGCCTCAGCAATTCCTGGTGCAACAATTGCTAAACTTGTGTTTCTTGATATAGCAATTGATTGAAAAGAATTCATAATACCCCAAACTGTACCAAATAAACCAATAAATGGAGCTGTCGAACCTACCGTTGCAAGAAAAGTGAATTTGTTATTAACAATATTCATTTGCTTTTCGATATTTACCTCTAATATATTTTCGAGTCTTTGGCTTAAATTAGTTTTCGATCTTGATTTCATGACAGCTTGCATTGAGTCTCTAAATAATTGAGCCATAGGATTGTCTAATGATGAAGGTAAACTATTATAAAATGTTTCTGCAGACTTAGACTTCCAAAACTTTTCCTCAAAATCTTCGGAGTCTTTATTTATTTTCCTGAACATCGCAATCTTATCAAATATTATTGCCCAAGAATAAATTGAACTAGCAATTAAAATTATAATCACAGATTTAACAACAAAATCTGCTCTTAAAAATAAACTTAAGATTGAAAAGTCTGTATTGCTTGCAAGGCCAACTGCTTGAGAAGTTATATCTGCATCCATTTAGTTGATTTCACACTAAAATGTGTCATGAATTTGACTATAAAACTAGACTTAAGTTTATTTTTTTTGATTATTTAGATGATAATTAGCAATTAATATAGCATCTGCTTTATTTGAGTCTTTTTTTCGTGATAACATTGGTGAAAACTTCGGAAACATCTCTATAGCTTTTACTCTACTCGAATCTTTTTGAGAATTAATTAAGTTAAAGTATTTTTTCCATTTAGATGGCCTTACAAAGTAAATTGGTAACTGCATTGCAGCGCATACGCCTTTAATAACACCAAATGACTGACCAAAATTAAACATACTTGTAACCCCTTGTCCAGGCATAGCAGAAACTTGCTCTACTACTACATTGATGTTTTCAGATTTATAATTTTGGACTCTTAAAGATATTTCATTAAAGATTTGACTACCATTAATCTGTTTTTTATTTTTATTACCCGATGCCATTGTTGGCATATCAATCACGTCTTTTATTTCTCCATTTTCAAAAAAACAAATTGCACCAGTTATTCCAGGGTCTATACCAATTATTAGCATTAAATTAAATCATTCCGCATTTGTGAAAATATTTTGCACATCATCATCCTCTTCTAAAATTTCTAAAAATTTAATCATTTTTTCTTTATCATCTTTGTTTAAATTTATTTTAGTCAATGGGACCCACTCGATTTCAGTAGATATAAAATTGGAAATTTCTTTTTCCATTTTATTTTTTACATCGTAAATCTCATCTTTATTTGTTTGGACTTCATAAAAATCCTTATGAAATATACAATCACTAGCACCAGCATCAGTTGCTAAACTGAAGATTTTTTCCTCATCCATTTCCTGTTTATTAATTTTTATAATTCCTTTTTGGCTAAAATTATGTGATGCAGATCCTTGAGTTCCAAGTCCTCCTCCATGTTTTTGAAAAATTGTTCTTATGTTTGAAGCAGTTCTATTCTTATTATCAGTTAAAGTTATCACAACCACCGCTGTTTTAGCAGGTCCAAATCCCTCATATCTAATATTTTCAAAGTTAGAATCTGCAGATATTGATGATTTATCGATAGCTCTTTCTATATTTTCTTTTGGCATGTTTGCAGATCTTGCCGCTTGAATTGCCGATCTTAATCTTGAATTCATGTCTGGATTTTTATCTCCAAGTTTTGCAGCAACTGTAATTTCTCTAGATAGTTTTGAAAATATCGCAGATCTTTGTTTGTCTATTTTTCCCTTTTTGTGTTTAATTCCTGCCCAGTGAGAATGACCAGCCATAATTTAATTATCTTTCTGAAGTTCACCACCAAATATAAACTGACTTATATTTAGTGCTAAACCATTTTTCGGGTTAGCCTCAATAATTGCTCCACAAAGTGAGGCTTCTCCTTCTGCAGGGAAATGTTTTACAGATGATTTTTTGTAAAATCTATTAATTGAATTTTCAGCATTCATGCCAATAACTGAGTTATAATCACCACACATTCCTGCATCTGTTAAATATGCAGTTCCCTTTTTGAGTATTCTACCATCGTTTGTAGGCACATGAGTGTGAGTACCTACCACGAATGTAGCATAGCCATCAAATACATGACCAATTGCCATCTTTTCACTTGTAATCTCAGCATGAAGATCAACTATAAGAAAGTCATATTCGTCTTTAAGTGTATTTTTATTTAAAAATTCTCTACTTTTGATAAATACATCATCACATTTTTTCATAAAGACATTTCCCATTAGATTTAGAACACCAACTTTGTAACCTCCAATTGACTCATAAATTCCAAAACCATTACCTGGAGCATCATTTGATAAATTGATTGGCCTTAATAGTCTTTTTTCGTTTTTTATAAATTCCAATGTTTCTTTTTGGTCCCATACATGATTACCGGTTGTAATAACATCAATTCCACAGCTTAATAATTCATTTACAATATTCTCAGTGATGCCAACACCCTCTTTTGCTGCATTTTCACCATTTACAACAACAAAATTTATCTTATTTGATTTTATAATATTAGGTAATAAATTTTTTACTGCACTACAACCACTATTTCCAACAATATCTCCTAAAAACAAAATATTCATTTTATAATTCTTTTATTTGTTAAAATTATATCTAATTTTTGATCAAATTTATTTATAGGAATTTTTGCAATTTCTTGAAAAGAAAAGGCAAAACCAATTGTTAAAATTTTTTTAAAATTTAAAGATTTGGATATATACCTATCATAAAATCCTCCACCATAACCTAACCTAAATTTATTCTTATCAAATCCAACTAATGGAACAATCAGGACATCGGGAATGACTTTTTTTTTTTTGTCAGGCTCAGGAATACCTTGTCTGCTTACTTTTAGTGGATCTTGAAAAGACCACTCATAAAAATCCATATTATTATTTTTTTTAGTGATAGGTAAAGATATTTTGTAGTTTTTTTTTTCTAAATTTGTCAAAATATCCAAACAACTAATCTCATTATTGATTGGGTAATAACCACCAATGTTTATAGTATCTTTAAAATTAAATCTTTTTAAAATTTTTTTAAATTCACCAAAGTCAATGCCTTTATCTATAAAATTATTCTCTCTTAAATTAATCAATTTTTTTCTTAAAATTTTTTTAGACAATTTAGTTATATAGCCTTAGTGTCTGGATCAATTTTTTTGATGAAATTTTCTAATTCAATAGTAGTTTTATCAACTAGGCTTTCATAGTCATTTCGATTAGCCTCAATTTCATTCTTAAGATCATTTTGGTTTTTACTTAATTCTGAAATCTCTTTTTCTTTTAAATCTCTATAATCATAGACTAGCGATTTAAGTTCTTTAAACCTTTCAGTGATTTTACTAATTTCTTTTTTGTGCAAATCGGTTTTGTTCTTGGTTTCATAGTATTCATCTAAAATAGAAATTGAAGTAATCAACAATAGTTTGCTTTCCCCTATATTTCCTAAAGATTTTTTTAGATCACTAAACTTACTATTCAAATATAGAGATAATTGCTCTAAATGTTCCTCTTGTCCATCTTCACAGGATAGCAAAAATTCTTTTCCATTAAATTTAATATTTACATTTGCCATTTATCAATTTCTTCAATTAAATTATCTGTTTCTTGATTTAATTCATCAATTTTTTCTGAAAATTGGTCTTCTTTTTTTTTTTCCTCAATGTCACTTTTTTTGAAATCATCAAATTTTTGTTTTAAAATAAGGTTTTCTTGTTGTAGCCGGTCATACCTTAACTCAATTTCCTTTTTTTCAATTTCTAATTGATTTTTTTGGTTTGTTAGATTTTCTAACTCTAAAATTTTATCTGGTTTTATTTTTTCTAGATTTTTTAATTTATCTAAAGCTTCTAATAATTTTTTTTCTTTTTCACTAATTGATTTCATATATATATCTATAATAATAAATTGATTCTCCTAAGTCTACAAAGGATAAATTTTTTGAAAAAATTAAATAAAACCTTATCTAACTCTATACGCGCTCTTTCAATGGATGCGGTACAAAAAGCTAATTCTGGGCATCCAGGCATGCCTATGGGCATGTCAGATGTTTGTACAATACTTTTTAAATATTTTTTAAAGTTTAATCCAAAAAATCCTAGTTGGATAAATAGAGACAGATTCGTATTATCTGCGGGCCATGGATCAATGTTGCTTTACTCTTTGCTCTATTTAACTGGTTATAAAAGTATAAAGATAAAGGATATTAAGAATTTTAGACAAATTGACTCTATTTGTGCGGGTCATCCTGAGTATGTCCAAAACTCAGGTATTGAGACAACAACTGGTCCTTTGGGTCAGGGAATTTCTAACGCGGTCGGTTTTGCTATAGCAGAAGAAATTTTAAAAAAAAAAATTGGAAAAGATATTATAAATCATAAAACTTATGTAGTTGCAGGAGATGGTTGTCTCATGGAAGGCATAAGTCATGAAGCTATGAGCTTAGCAGGGCATTTGAAGCTTAAAAATTTAATAATGTTATTTGACAATAATTCTATTTCTATCGATGGACCGACAAGCTTAGCAGTTTCAGATAATTTTAAAAAAAGATTCGAAAGTTATGGTTGGAATTATATTGAAATTAATGGTCATGAAGAAAATGAAATTTTTAAAGCTTTAAAAAAAGTTCAAAACGCTAAAAAACCAAGTATAATTTCTTGCAAAACAAAAATTGGATATGGATCACCCAATAAATCTGGAAAAGCTTCTTCACATGGAAGTCCACTAGGTTTAGAGGAGACTCAATTAGTACGCAAACAATTAGAATGGGGCTTTAAACCATTTGAAATACCAAAAAATATATTAAAAATTTGGAGGAAAATTGGAAAAAAAGGAGAAAAAATTGAACAAAAATGGAATAAAATTTACAGACGAAAAAAAAGTAAAATAGATATTTTTTTCAAAAATAATTTTACAACATCTGTATTAAATGAAAAAAGAATAGCAGTAAAAGAGGGAAAAAACTTAGCTTCAAGAAAATCTTCTGAGTTAATAATTGATTCTGTTGTTAAAAAAAATTACAACCTTATTGGCGGTTCGGCAGATCTTGCTGGATCAAATAATACTAAAACTAAAAGTCATAAAATATTAACTCCGGGAAACTTTGATGGAAACTACATACATTATGGTGTAAGGGAACATGCTATGTGTGGGATTATGAATGGATTAGCTCTGCATAGCAATATAATACCATACGGAGGAACTTTTTTAATTTTTTCCGATTACTGCAAACCATCAATACGATTAGCGGCAATGATGAAACAACAAGTTATATATGTAATGACGCATGACTCAATAGGACTTGGAGAGGATGGCCCAACGCACCAACCAATAGAACAATTATCTGGATTAAGAGCTATACCTAATCTTAATGTCTTTAGACCTGCAGATAGAGTGGAAACAATTGAATGTTGGGAGCATGCACTTAAGAGTTTAGAAACTCCATCTATTCTATCTTTGACTAGACAAAATCTTAGTCCTATTAGAAATAAATTCTCCAAATTTAACAAATGCTCACTTGGAGCATATGAAATTTTAAGAACTAATAAAAAAGTTAGATTAACAATTTTTTCTAGCGGTTCTGAAGTTGAATTGGCTTTAGAGACTAGTCATAAATTAGCCAAATATAAGATATATTCTAAAGTTATATCAGTTCCATGCATGGAACTTTTTGAGTTGCAATCAAATAACTACAGAAATAAAATTTTAAATGAAACTAAGTATAAGATATCTATAGAAGCTGGATCGAGTGACTATTGGAAAAAATATGTTGGCGATTTTGGAATTACTTTTGGAATTGATGTATTTGGAAAAAGTGCTCCATACAAAGATATTTATAAATATTTTGGATTGAGGGCTTCAAATATTGCGGAAAAAACGAGAAAGTTAGTAAAATAATAAAAATGACAATTAAAATTGGAATTAATGGGATGGGTAGAATTGGCCGAATGGTAATTAGATCAATTATTGAAAGTCAAAATAAAAATTTAAAAATTAAACATATAAATAATCGATCAAATTCAGAAATAACCTGCAAGTTAATTAAGTACGACTCTATTCACGGAAAATTTGACGCTAATTTAAAATTTGATGAAGATCATTTAATTATTAATAAAACTAAAATTACATTTTCTAGGGAAACTAAAATAGAAAATATTGATTGGAAAAAATACGATGTAGACTATGTTTTTGAGTGTACAGGTAAATTTAATTCAAAAGAAAAATTACTTGGACATATTAAGAATGGTGCAAAAAAAGTAATTGTATCAGCTCCATGCAAAGATGCAGACAAAACAATTGTGTATGGTGTTAATGAAAATATTATATCTAAAGGTGATAAAATTATTTCAGCCGCTTCATGTACAACTAATTGTTTGGCCCCTGTTGTTAGTGTAATAAATAACAATTTTGAAATAGAGAAAGGATTTATGACAACAATTCATGCCTTTACAAGTGATCAAAGAATTTTAGATAACTCGCATAAAGATCAAAGAAGGGCAAGAGCTGCTAGTCAGTCAATAGTACCTACTTCAACTGGTGCTTCAAAAGCAATAGGTGAGATAATTCCTAGCCTCAAAGGGAAATTAGAAGGAATAGCGATGAGAGTCCCAACACCCAATGTATCACTTGTTGAATTTGTTTTTACTACCAAAAAAAAAATTAATATTAATAAAATTAATGAAGCATTTGAGAATGCGTCTAAGAGTGAATTGAGAAAAGTTTTAGAAGTTACAAATGAAAAACTAGTTTCCGTTGATTTTAACCACAATTCTGCATCTGCAATTGTAGACGCATCTCTAACAAATGTAGTAGGAAATAACATGGGTAAAATTTCTGCTTGGTACGATAATGAATGGGGTTTTTCTAACAGAATGTGCGACATAGCTGAAAATTTGCATAAAATCTCTTAATGAGAAGTATTAAAAACGTAAAAAAACTTAATAATAAGAAGGTATTATTAAGATTAGACCTAAATGTACCTTTGGAAAATGGGAGGATAAGCGACACAACAAGAATAGATAAAATTTTACCAACTTTAGATTTTTTGATTCAACAAAAAAGTAAAATTATAATTTTATCTCATGTGGGTAGGCCGAAAGGGAAAATTTTGAAGGAATTGTCTTTAAAACCAATAGGTGATGATTTGCATAAAAAATTAAATGTTAAAGTGAAACTAATTGAAAAAAATATTAATGAAATAAAAAATAAAAATTTCTTCAATTATTTTGATGAAGAAATTTTGCTTTTAGAAAATATTAGATTTTATGATGAGGAGGAAAAAAACAAACTCAAATTTGGAAAACACTTGGCTAGTCTAGGTGATATTTATGTAAATGACGCTTTTTCATGTTCTCATAGATCGCATGCTTCGGTTTGCCAGATTTCAAAATTTCTACCTTCCTTCTCTGGATTACAATTAGATTTAGAAATGCATGCTCTCAATAAAATTACAAAAGAAATAACAAAACCTGTCACTTGCATAATTGGAGGATCCAAAATTTCAACTAAAATAAATGTAATAAGAAATCTAATGCCAAAATTTGATAATTTTATTATAGTTGGAGGAATGGCTAATAATTTTATTGAATTTGAAGGAAACAGTATTGGAAGATCAATAAAAGAAAGTGATTGTAAACAAATAATTAAAGAAATTTTATCATTGTCAAAAAAAAAAGAATGTAAAATAATACTTCCGGAAGATGTGATTGTATCTAAAACTTTAAAAGGGACTCCTTACAATAGAGAGCTAAATCAAGTTAACTCTGATGAAATGATTTTAGATATTGGTCCAAAAACTATTAAAAAAATAATGAATGTTATTGATGAGAGTAAAACTATACTATGGAATGGACCAGCTGGATATTTTGAAAATCAAGACTTTGCTAATGGGAGTATCCAAATAGCCAATAAGATAGTTGAAAAGAATAAATATAACAAAATTTTTTCAGTTGTTGGAGGCGGAGATACTGTTTCATTAATAAACAAACTAAATATTGCAGATAACTTTAATTTTGTTTCAACTGCAGGTGGAGCTTTTTTGGAATATCTTGAAGGTAGAAAGCTACCTGGTATAAAAGCTTTAAATTAATATGACTGAACTAAATGAAATTGCACTCAAAATAATTTCAGACGGTAAAGGTATCCTCGCGGCAGATGAAAGCAACGGAACCATGACAAAAAGACTGGAAGCAGTAGGAATGGACTCTACACCAGAAAATAGACTAGAATTTAGAGAAACTCTTTTTTCGTCTGAGAGTATGAAGGAATGTATTGGTGGTGTTATCCTTTATGATGAAACAATAAATCAAATAACAAGTTCTGGAAAATCAATACCTGATCTAATTTATTCGTATGGGGCAATACCTGGAATTAAAGTTGATACTGGTGCAAAAAATCTAGCGAACTCTTTGGAAGAAAAAATTACAGAGGGATTGGATGGACTTAGAGAAAGATTAAAAAAATATTATAAGCTCGGCGCAAGATTTACAAAATGGAGAGGTGTTTTCTCAATAAGTAATAAATACCCAAGTAAACAAGCAATTAATAGCAATGCTCATTCTCTTGCGAGATATTCTGCCCTAGCTCAAGAAAACAAAATGGTTCCCATAGTTGAACCAGAAGTTTTAATGGATGGTGACCATTCTGCTGAAGATTGTTTAAGCATAACATCAGAAGTAATTAAAAAATGTTTTGATGAATTAATATTACACAAAGTTGATCTATCAGGAATAATTTTAAAACCAAATATGATACTTTCTGGCAACCAGTCGAATCATAAAATATCTAATGACGAGGTTTCCAAAAAAACAATTCAATGTCTTAAAAGTTCGGTTCCAAATGAAGTACCAGGAATTGCTTTTCTATCTGGAGGACAATCAGAAATAGAGGCTACAGAGAATTTAAATTTGATTAATAAAAATAACAATACTAATTTTATAATGACTTATTCATACGGAAGAGCCCTACAACAAGGCGCTCTTAAAGTTTGGTCAGATAGCAATAAAGATACCAAAGCAACTCAAAAAATTTTCAATCATAGAGCTAAAATGTGTACATTAGCATCACTAGGAAATTGGTCAAAAGAAGTTGAAAATAAATAAAAGAAAATATATTTATCTTATTTCACCAAATAAAATTTCAACTAATTTTTATAATCACCTCAAAGTAGTTTTTAAAAGCGATAGAGTAAGTTTTTTTCAAATGCGATTAAAGAAATATTCTTTAAAAAAAAAAATTCAAATAGGAAGAAGAATTAAAAAAATATGCAATTATTATAATGTAAAGTTTATTATAAATGATGATCCTTTCTTAGCAAAAAAAATAAATGCGGATGGTTGTCATTTAGGTCAAAATGACATGAAACTTATTGAGGCCAGAAAAATTTTGGGTAACGACAAAATAATAGGAATAACTTGTCATAACTCAATTAAACTTGCAAAAAATGCTATAAAATTGAAAGCTAATTATTTAGCTTTTGGTGCTTTTTATTCAACATCTACAAAGAAAGTAAAATATAAAGCAAATATTAAAATTTTAAATCAGGTTAAAAAATTAAGTAAATTACCATTAGTTGCAATTGGTGGGGTCAATTCTGATAATTATAAAAAACTATTATTGAACAATGCGGATTTTTTAGCTATTTCAGGATACATTTGGAATAATAAAAATTATAAACCCCAAAAGGCTATACAAAATTTAAAATGAAAATTAATGCTGGAGAAATAAGAGTAGGAATGCTTCTAGAGTACAAAGATGATCTATGGCAAGTTTTGAAGACCCAACATGTAAAACCAGGAAAAGGTGGGGCTTTTGCACAAGTAGAAATGAAAAGTGTAATCAAAAATACAAAATTAAATGAAAGATTTAGATCTAATGAAACAGTTGAAAAAGCATCAGTTGAGGAAATCGCTTTTACATTTCTTTATGAGGATGAGGAAAATTATTATTTTATGGATCCAAAAAACTTTGATCAAATTGAGACAAAAAAAATTTTAGTAGGCGAAAAAGGAGCACTTTTGACTGAAAATTTGGAGGTCAATGTGAGTTTTTACAATGATAAACCAATATCTGTGGAACTTCCAAATCAAGTAGAATGTAAAATAGAAACGACCGATGCGGCAATCAAAGGCCAAACAGTTTCATCTTCATATAAACCAGCAATACTAAGTAATGGATTAAAGATACAAGTGCCCCCCTTTGTTGAATCTGGTGATAAAATTTTAGTTGATACTAGAACTATAGAATATGTAAAAAAGGTCTGAGATAATGAATTCTATTTCTCCAAACTTAAATATGATGATTAAAGCATGTGAAAAGGTCTCTAAAATAATAATAAGAGATTTTGGAGAAATTGAAAATTTACAAGTTGCGAAAAAAGGTCCAAAAGACTTTGTGACCAAAACTGATAAAAAAGTTGAAGAATTATTAATTCAAGAATTATCAAAATCAAAAAAGAAATATTCATTTATAACAGAGGAAACAGGAATTATTAAAAATTCAGATGATAATAATGTTTGGATAATTGACCCAATAGATGGAACTACAAATTTTTTACATGGGATACCTCATTTTGCTATTTCTGTGGCTTTAAAATCTAATAATGAAATAATATCTGGCATAATATTTGATCCTATAAAAAATGAAATGTTCTTCGCTGAAAAGAATAATGGATCTTATTTTAATAATCAAAGGATAAGAGTTTCAAAAAAAAATAACATAGATGAATGTCTCTTTGGAACTAATGCTGAGGGAGTAAAACTTACAGAACTTAATGTTAGATATTCAGGGTCTGCGGCTTTAGACTTGGCTTATGTTGGAGCTGGTAGGTTAGATGGTTTTTTTCAAAATAATTTAAATTTATGGGATATTGCTGCTGGAATTTTGATTATTAACGAAGCAGGTGGTAAAACAAACAATATGGATGATAATAAAATTTCAAAAATTAATTTAAGAGCCTCAAGTAGCAATATTTTCCCAAAAATGATGGAAAATTTGACTAACTTTTAATTGTTTTTATTTAGCTTTTTGCTATAAAACCGCCTATGAAAAAAAACTTACATCCAAACTACCATAAAATAACTGTTGAAATGACAGATGGTAGCCAATTTGAAACAAGATCAACATGGGGAACTGAAGGTGAAATTTTAAAATTAGAGATTGATCCAAAATCACACTCCGCATGGACAGGTGGTAAACAAAAAATTCTTGATAAAGGAAGAGTAAGTAAATTTAACAAAAAATTTCAGAACTTCAGATCAGAAAATAAATAATGAGTAATGCTCCATTAATGCCAATGGCTACCGCAGTGTGGCTAGTAGAAAATACTTCACTAACTTTTAAACAAATAGCAGAATTTTGTAAAATGCACGAAGTAGAAGTTCAAGGTATAGCTGATGGTGAAGTTGCAAAAGGTATAGTTGGTTATAACCCTATAATAGCTGGTCAATTAACAAGAGAGGAAATAAATCTCTCATCTGATGATGATACAAGACCATTAAATCTAAAAATAAACAATGTGAATTTAGAAAGTCTTGAAAAAAAAGTAAAAAAATATATTCCATTATCAAAGAGACAAGACAAGCCAGACTCTGCATTGTGGCTTATAAAACAACATTCTATATTGAAGGACTCACAGATTGCAAAATTGGTTGGAATTACTAAAAATTCGACTACAGCAATTAGAAACAAAAGTTACTGGAATTATAATAATTTAAATGCAAAAGACCCTGTAGCCATGGGACTCTTTTCACAAAAAGATCTGATGGATGCCTTGGAAAAAGCAGAAAGAAGAATAAAACGGGAGAAACAATTAAAAATGAAATCAGAAATATCTAAATAAATTTATGAATTATAATAGACAAATAAATTATAAAGTGTTACCTACTGCACTTTTTGGAGGTGGTTATTAAAATAGAAGTTAAAGATAACAATATTGAGCAAGCTTTAAGAGTTTTGAAGAGAAAACTTCAAAGAGACGGTTTCTTCAAAATAATTAAATTGAAGAATACTTATGAAAAACCGTCAGAGAAAAAAAAAAGAATTCTTCAAGAAAATATTAAAAGAGTTAAAAAACTAAATAAACTTAAAAATAGAATTTAAATAACGCGGGGTGGAGCAGCCTGGTAGCTCGCAAGGCTCATAACCTTGAGGTCGGCGGTTCAAATCCGTCCCCCGCAACCAAAAATTATACATTTTATTAATTAAAAATTAATCAATAATTCCTTAAAATATAATGGCTATGAATTAATGATTCAAATTATTATTTGTAAAATTTCATACTTTTAAAATTATAGACTTCAGATGCTTAATGTCTTATTTAATGTTAATGAAAAAATTTTCTAAACTTTTTTTTTACAATTTCATTATATTTTTAATTTTATTAATTGTTTTAGAGTCATTTGCAAGATTTGGCATTTTTATTCTTAGAGGCTCGTCAACCGTTGGCTTACAATCAAGAAACAATAATCTTAAATATCAGCCATTTGTAATGTTTGGCACCAATTGGGAAAAAAAATTTAAAGATATAGAGAATAAATCAGAAAATTTTAAAAGAATTCTTATAATTGGAGGATCAACTGCTCAAGGATGGAAACCAGAAGTGTTAAAAAATGTAATTGAGGAAAATAGCGAATTAAGAGTTGAAGTATTTAATGGAGCACATGGAGCATATAATATAAGACAACAATTAATAGTATTATCAATCTGGGGAAAACGTATTAATCCAGATATTGTTGTTTCGCTTGATGGGGCGAATGACATTCTTCACTCTTTAAGGGGGGAAAATGAAGAAGGAACATTTTATTTAAACCATACTTATAAAGCGTATTTAACAGAACCTTATATGGGAAGCTTATACTGGGTTTTGCAGAATTCACAATTATATAATGGAATTATTAGGCTCTCTAGAAGGTATGTCAAATTTAATAAAGAAGATCATTATGGAAACGTGGGAATTTATCTTGAGGCAAAAAAAAATATATCTTTAGTATCAAAAGCATTTGGAGCAAAACATATATCCATTTTACAACCTTATATGGGCTTTAAGAAAATAAAATCAGAAATTGAAGAAAATTTTACAATATATGATTTTAGGGATGAAGTAGTTAAAGAATTATTTATTTATACAGAGGATAAATTAAACAAAAACTATAGAAACTTTGAAAATACTTTTCATTTTAATAGTCAAAAAATCTTTGATGTAGAAAGAGGAGTTTTCAGCGATGATTTTCATTTCATAGATGACTATGGATATAAAAAACTTTCTAATGAAGTATTAAAATTAATTACAAATAATAATTTATTGAACTAAATACTAAATTTAGATTTATTGCTATCTCTTAGAAAACCTTTAACTGTATCCAATGTTAGATTTTTGTATGATTTGCCAAACTTTTCGATTTGTTCAATAATTTTTGGTGGAACAGTAATTATATGGCAGTTTAATTCTTTTGCCTGAATATAATTGTATGCCTCTCTAGTGCTTGCCCAAAGAATTTTTACATTTTTAAAAGATTTAGCTAATTTTAAACTTTTTTTAAACTCAGGCAAAGGGTCTTTGCCAGCATCAGCCATTCTACCTGCAAATATAGAGATAATAACACTTGTTTTTTTATTTATATTTTGAAGTATTTTTTCTACTTGTTTAGAATTGTATACAGCCGTTATATTTAATTTTATTTTTTTTTTGTTCAAAGATTTAATTACACTACCCATAAAATAACCTTTTGAATTTAAAACTGGAACCTTTACATAAACATTACTATTAGACCATTTGCTAATTTTAATTCCTTGTTTTATCATTTCAATTTTGTTATCTGCAAAAACCTCAAAAGAGATGGGTTTCTTTGTAAATTTAATAATTTTTTTACAGTAATCCTGATAATTCTTGGCACCGGCTTTTCTAATCAAGCTTGGATTTGTAGTAAAACCTTTAACAATTTTTTTTTTATTAAATTTTTTGATTAGTTTAATATCTGCAATATCACAAAAAATTTGTGTCAAATTATAAACTCTTAACTATTTCCTCAGTCATTTTTTTTGCATCTGCAAATAACATGAGTGTATTGTCTCTATAAAAAAGGTCATTATCAATTCCAGCATATCCTGGTGATAAGCTTCTTTTAACAAACAAAACTGATTTACTTTTTTCAACATCTAGAACAGGCATACCATATATTGGGCTTTGGGGATCAGTTTTTGCAACAGGATTTGTAACATCATTAGCTCCTATTACATAAGCAACATCACAATTCGCAAAGTCATTATTAATTTCCTCTAATTCAAATACCTCATCATAAGGAACATTGGCTTCCGCAAGTAATACATTCATATGACCAGGCATTCTACCTGCAACTGGATGAATTGCATAAGATACCTTTACTCCATTTTTTTTTAATGCATCAACCATTTCTCTTAAAGCATGTTGTGCCTGTGCTACAGCCATTCCATAACCAGGAACAATAATCACAGATGATGCATTCTTCATTAGAAATGCAGCATCGTCAGCGTTTCCGTTTTTAACAGGTTTTTGTTCTTTAGCGGATGATGATGAAGTTTCTTGTTCATTCGATCCCCAACCTCCTAAAATAACATTGAAAAATGACCTGTTCATCCCTTTACACATTATATAAGATAAAATTGCACCCGAAGATCCCACAAGAGCACCTGTAATAATTAAAGCAGTATTTTCTAAAGTAAACCCAATGCCAGCGGCTGCCCATCCAGAATAAGAGTTTAGCATTGATATTACAACTGGCATATCTGCACCTCCTATTGGAATAATTAGTAGTACACCCACTAAAAGTGAAATTATAATTATGATCCAAAACGATAAGCTCAATTGAGTTTTACACAAATAAAATATTAATAATAAAATTGTAATTCCAAGTGCTAAATTTAAATAATGTTGGCCTGAGAAAGTAATTGGTGATCCAGACATGATCCCTCTTAATTTTAAAAAAGCTATTATTGAACCAGTGAATGTAATTGAGCCTATTGCTGCTCCTAGCGACATTTCTACTAAACTAGCAATCTTTATGTCACCTGGCATCCCTAAATTAAAAACACCAGGATTGATAAATGCTGAAATAGCAACAAATACCGCAGCGAGACCCACAAGACTATGAAACCCAGCTACAAGTTCTGGCATTGCTGTCATTGGAATTTTAAATGCAATAAACGCACCAATAGAACCACCAATAGCTAAAAAAATTAATAAATATATAAAACCTAGTGAAAAGTTTCCGACTGATAGAATTGTGACACCTATTGCCAGTGCCATACCTATTATACCGTAAAAATTTCCTTTTCTAGAAGTTTCAGGTGATGAAAGTCCTCTTAAAGCTAAAATAAATAAAACACCTGATATAAGGTAAAACACAGCTAGAAGATTTACTGAAATCATTTTTTATCTTTCTTTTTTTTTTTATACATTGCTAACATTCTTTGAGTTACTAGAAACCCTCCAAAAATATTGATTGCAGCTAATACAATGGCCATAAAGCCAAAAATATTTGCAGTTTCAAATATATTTTCAGTATTACCCGCTAATGCAGCAATTATTGCACCAACAATTATCACAGATGAAATAGCATTAGTAACTGACATTAAAGGAGTATGCAATGAAGGTGTTACGCTCCAAACTACATAATATCCAATAAAAATTGAAAGGATAAAAATACTTAATCTGAATATAAATGGGTCTATTTCCATAATTTATTTAATTATTGTTTTTGAGATTATCTCATCCTCTAAGTTAATATTTATTTTTTTACTTTCTTTATCGTATAAATTAGCCACAAAATTATAAACATTTTTTGCATATAAATTTGAAGATGATGAAGGAAGCTTATTTAAAATATTTTTTTCACCCAAAATTTTAACTCCATTTTTATCAATAACTTTATCAACCTCCGTAAATGCAGAATTGCCTCCTTGGATTGCAGCTAAGTCGTAAATTACTGAACCTGGCTTCATATTTTTTATCATATTTTCTTTAATTATTAACGGTGCTTTTTTTCCCGGTATCAGTGCTGTACAAATTACTATGTCAATTTTGGTTAAAGTATCTGCTAAAAGATCTTCTTGTTTTTTTTTAAATTCCTCTGAAGCCTCCTTGGCGTATCCACCCTCGGTCTCTAAATTTTCTGAACCTTCCACACTTAAAAATTTTCCTCCTAAACTTTCAACTTGCTCTTTTGAAGCAATTCTTACATCTGTTGCAAACACAATCGCTCCCATTCTTTTTGCTGTTGCTATAGCCTGCAATCCTGCCACCCCTGCTCCTACGACTAAAACTTTTGCTGCAGGAACAGTACCAGCAGCTGTCATCATCATAGGTATTGCTTTCTCAAAAATTGAAAAAGATTCCAAAACTGCCTTATATCCAGCTAAGTTAGCTTGTGAGGACAGAATATCCATTGACTGAGCTCTAGTAATCCTTGGAAGTAATTCAAGAGAAAATACATTTATATTTTTTTTTGCCAATTCAATTAACTTATCATTGTTTTGATATGAGTTTAATACTCCAATATAAGTTTGATTTGCTTTTAAATAAGATAATTGATTATCATTCAATAATCCCATTTGAACTATAACATCTGAACTTTCAATAAGCTTTTTTTCATTATGAACCAAATCAACACCTATTTCTTTATACTCAGAGTCTTCAAAACCTAGATGCTCACCATATTTTTCAGAAATTTGAACTTTAAATCCCATGTTAATATATTTTTTAGAAATTTCTGGAGTAATAGAAATTCTTTTATCTATACTTTTATCTTCGGCTATAGATCCTATTTTCATAATTTATCTTTTGATTACTTTTGTCTTGCTTTAAATTTTGGATTTTTCTTATTAATTACATAAACTCTTCCTCGTCTTCTTACTAACTTAGAATTAAGGTCGCGTTTTTTTAAAGATTTGAGTGAACTTGCAATTTTCATAATTTTTTTTGCCTGGCAATGACCTACTCTTCCATATCTTAAGACAAAGTACCATCGGCGCTGAAAGGCTTGACTTCCGAGTTCGGAATGGGATCGGGTATTACACTTTCGCAATAATCACCAGGCAGAAAACTTATATAAATTTTATATCTAATTGCAAACACAAAAATATCTATATTTTATTAATAATTTTTGAGAAATTCCTTATTTTCATTTATCTTTTTACAAAAATTTATTTTAATCATTTAAAATTAATGTAGTTTAAATTTTCAAATATAAAATTCACATATGTGTGGAATATCAGGAATAAAAACAAGCAAACATAAAAAAGTTGATTTGGATAGGATAATTTTGAAAAATCTAAGTTTGCAAGATCATCGAGGACCTGACGAAAAAAACTATTTAAAAATTAATGAAAATTTGGTTTTTGGACACAACAGATTATCAATTCAGGATTTGTCTAAAAACGGTAGTCAGCCCATGTACTCCAAAACAAAAAATCTATTAATTACTTTTAATGGAGAAATTTATAATCATTTAGAATTAAGAAATAAATTTAAAAATGAACTAAATCATAATTGGAAAAGTACTTGCGACACAGAAACATTAATAAATTTAATTGAAAGCATCGGATTAAAAAATACTTTAGAAAATATAGACGGGATGTTTGCTTTTGCTTATTTTGATTATAAAAATAATAAAATATTCCTAGTAAGAGATATTTTTGGTGAGAAGCCGTTATACTTTTATAGAAGTGATGATCTTTTTGCATTTGCTTCTGATATAAAATTTCTTAGCAAAATTGATAACATTGATAAAAATTTAAACCATAATGCTATTTTTAATTTTTTAAAATATTCTTATATATCATCACCAAATTCAATTTATAAAAAAATATTTAAATTAGAACCTGGTACAATATTAGAAATTGATTGTAAAAAGTTTGATCAAAAATTAGATTATATAAAAAAATATCAATGGTATAATTTAAATGATAAAATTAAAAATTCAAAAAAAAATTTAATCAACAATTTTAACGAGGCAAAAATTACGCTAGAAGATAAAATAAGTAAGTCTGTATCTAAACAGATGATAAGTGATGTTCCAATAGGTTCATTTTTATCTGGTGGTACTGATTCATCTTTAATCACAGCATTAATGCAAAAAAATTCAAATAAAAAAATTGATACATTTTCAATTAAGTTTCAAAATAAAGAGTTTGATGAGTCTGATTATGCAAGAAAAGTTGCAGATAAACTAGGAACAAACCATAATGAACTTTTTGTATCTGAAAAAGACATTCTAAATACTATAGATAAAATTGATCAAACTTTTGGTGAGCCGTTTGGAGATAGCTCTCAAATTCCAATGTATCTGTTGTCTCATTTTACAAAAAAAAAGGTTACCGTATCTTTATCTGGTGATGGTGCAGATGAATTATTTTGTGGGTACAACAGATATAAATATATAAATACAGTTTGGAGAATATATAAAATATTTAAGATGAACAAAAAAATATTTTATAAAATATTTAATGGAATACCAAATAGAGTACTCGTTAAGTTGATAAATTTTTTCAAATTAAAAAGTATTGCTCAGTTAGATGATAAAATATCTAAATTTAAGTCAATTACAAAGAATATTGAAAATCAAGAAGATCTTTTTTTTCGTTTAATCTCAAATTTTGATTACACTCCTCCAGATATTGAGGAAACACTTGGAGATTTCGATTATGAATTTAGGGAGAAAATGATGATATTTGACACCATAAGTTACTTATCAGATGATATTTTATGCAAGGTAGATAGGACAGCAATGAGTTCTAGCTTGGAAACAAGGATTCCATTTTTAGATAAAGAAGTATTTGAATATGCTTGGCAAATTCCAATTAAATATAAAATAAATTCAAAAGAACAAAAATATATTTTAAAGAAGATTCTAGAGAATTATTTGCCAAGTGAATTAATTTACAGGCCAAAAATGGGTTTTAGCATAGATATGAATAATATTTTGAAAGGAAAATTGAAAGAAATTTATTTTGACAGTTTAAACTTAGTTAAAAAACATAATTTTGATTTTTTTGAAAATATAAATTTAAATTTTTCTGATATCCCAGGTGCCAATGATGCAAGAGGAAATAACTTTTCTTGGAATATAATTATTTTAGCAAAATGGCTTAGAAATAATAAATATAATTAATTCTAATTCCTAGATCTATAACAGTTTTTGCAGTATTCTCTTAATTGGTGAGATTTTATGTCATTTCTAAAATCTTGATATGTTTTGGAATTCCAAATTTTATTAAAATTTGTTTTTTCTATTGATCCTAATGATAACACGTTTGGATCAGGTATCATGCAACAAGGAGTTACTTTACCTTCAGTATTAATGTATGGGGTATTCCAGGGGTATCCACATTGATTTTGTTTAGATAATAAATTTTCTTCAATCACTTTAACTGGAAAATCAATTTTTTTTGCTTTTTGCACTATTTCTTCAAATAATTTTTTATTTGAATTGTTATAATTTATATCTTTTTTTAAATTGTTATCTTCCCATTCTTTTTTGCCCCAACCAGTTAGCTGTACTTGATAACATAATTCATCAAAACCCATTTTTTTGCATAAATACATAATCTGCTCAGCCTCATGAACATTATCTTTTTGAATTAAAGATAAAGCGGTAAAAATAGGTCTTTTTTTTTTATTTTTTGTTTTAATTTTTAAAATTAATTTACTAGTATTATTTATTACTTTATCAAAATCTGACCTAATTCTTATTCCTTCAAATGTTTTTTTTGTTGCTCCATCAATACTTACATTTATATTTGAAATGTTATCTTTATTATATAAATTGTCGATTATCTTTTCAGTAAGTAGACTTCCATTGTCTTTATATTGTAATAGATCATAACCCTGACCAACATCATCTAGATTATTATATTCTACCATAAAATGATGAAAACCAGTTCTTCCGGAACCAAACAAAGCTAAGCTATGATGTCTGCCATTAACGTGAAAAAAACATAATGATATTGGCGTATGGCTATAATCACTAATTTTAAATCCCATTATGTCTGTATAAAAAGGTATTAAGTCATCAATTTTTTTTACATGAACTACAGCATGGCCCATTCCTAAAGCTCCTGTCTTAAATCCTGAAATAGGCCTTCCAGGTTTAAAAGGGTCAGTATCTATCATTGGATTATAAATAAGTTCAATACGATTACCTTGTGGATCATCAAAATAAATTAAATCTTCAACAAAACGTTTATCTGAAAAAGAAGACTTTCCTTGATGCACAACTATTTTATTTTTTTCAAGTTTTACTGCAAAAATTTCAAGATCTTCTTTGTTTTCAACTTCCCATCCTAAAAAACCTAAACCATCTCCCTTTTCACCTGTAATAGTCAACCTTTGTTTTTGATCATCCATACGAAAAGATAAAATATCTTTTCCTCGATCTATCTTTTGCATACCTAAATAATTTTGTGAATAAATAGACCAATCATCAAATTTATCCGAATTAACTCCAATATAACTAAGTGCTTTAACAGCCATTTTAATATTATACTAGATTTTGAAAGAGCCCGCTATGAAATTAGCGGGCTCAGAATTGAATGATTAACCGTCTATTTTAGAAATTACTTCTCTTGCTCTTTTTAAAACAGCATCTCCATCAAGGCCTTTGCCTTTCATTTCTGCTAACCAGTCTGCTTCTATTGGAGCTAATATTTTTTTGTATTCAGCTAAAACTGAGTCAGATGCAACTGTGATTTCATGTCCAGGTGTATTTTCAACCTGTACCTTCATTTTAGCATTCTGGGTATCAATCAAATTAGAAGCCCAATCTCCGAACCATTGACCTGAATGTTTATCAATGCATCCTTTAGCTGCTGAGGAAAGACCATTATACTTTCCTTTGTTCATTATTAATCCAAAAGTTGCGTTAGTGATGTTAACCTCTGTATGATATTTTGTTACATCAAATAGTCTAAATGAACCAATAGCTGTATAAGGAAATGGAGTTCCATCTATAACACCTTTGTTTAAAGCCTCAGAAGTTCCTGGCGCTGGTACTTTTACCCCTGTTGCCCCTAAAGTTTTAAGTATAGTTCCAGCTATTTTGCTTGGTACTCTCATTTTTTTACCTTTGAAATCTGCAGGTTTAACCACTTTTGTATCCTTCATATGGATTTGATATCCAGGGTTGGAATGTAAACCTATCAGTTTAATTCCAGACATTTCTTTATTTAAGTAACCTTCTTCATAAAGAGTGTTCAAAGCTCTAGATCCTGCTTTTGAAGTTTTTGTTAAAAATGGTAATTCAACAACAGAACTTAGTGGAAATTGACCACCAATATAACCTAGAACTGTCCAAGAAATATCTGCAACACCTGAAGTTACAATATCATATTGTTTAGGAGGACTTCCTAAAACTCCACCTGCGTACATTTTTACATTTAAAGCACCATTTGAGCATTTATTTACTTTATCTGCCCAAGCAGCTAAAATCTTACTAGCTATGAATGCTTTTGGTGGTTCAAAAGTTGCCAACTTTAATTCAGTAGCAGAAGCTGAACTAACTATGCCTAAGGAAAAAATTCCTAAAACAATACCAATTAATTTTTTTTTCATATTAATTTCCCTCTGTTAAAAATAATTTAAGAAAGTCTATAGTGAAATCTAGATGATTTCATCCTTAATTGTGTTAGATAAAATACCAATTTCTGTAATTTCTATATCAACTTTATCGCCAGGTTTCATAAATATTGGAGGGTTTCTTTTAAACCCTACCCCTCCTGGAGTTCCAGTTACAAGAACATCTCCTGCCCTCCAAGCCATAGCTTTAGATACATAAGAAATTAAGATGGGAATATCAAATATAAGTTGGCTTAATTTTGCATTCTGCATGACCTCACCATTTAATCTAGTTTCAATAGTTAGATTTTTATAATCTTTAATATCTTCTGCTAAAACCATATGTGGACCGAAACTTCCTGTCTTTTCAAAGTTTTTTCCCATTCCAAACTGTCTTGTATGTCTTTGCCATTCTCTAATAGTACTTTCGTTATAACAGGAATATCCAATTATGTGTTTTAATGCATCATCTGGTTTAATATGCTTTCCACCATCACCCATGATTACCGCCATCTCACCCTCAAAGTCTAAGCTCTGAGAAACAACCGGTCTTTGAATAGATTGCAAGTGTGCAGTCTGGCTTTCTGGAAATCTGTGAAATATAACAGGATTTTCCTCTACTGTCCTATTAGTTTCTTTTACGTGTTCACTATAATTTAAACCAACACATATAATTTTTCCTGGATTTGGTATTAATGGTAAATATTCCACATCTGAGACATTTAAATTTCCTGGATTATTTTTTGCATAATTTTTTGCTTCTTGAATTCCTTTGTTTGAAATTAAATCTTTTAGTGTGTTTGAATCAGAAATTTTTCCAGTTAAATCTGTTATTTTATTATTCTTGATAATGCCAAATTTTTTTTGTCCATTATGTGCAAAGGAAATAAATTTCATAAGTAATACTTTCTATTTTTGGTAAAGTTTATATGGTAATGTTTAAATAATTTGAAGCAACATTTTTATGATTTCTAAAGTTAGTAGAGTTTTTGATTATTCAGCTATAGCATCAGGAATCATATTATTTTTACTAGCTGTCTTAACTTTTTGTGATGTTTTTGGTAGACGTTTTTTAAACTCTCCAGTTACAGGCACAATTGAGTTAGTTGAGATAGGTATGGCATTAGTTGCATTTCTGGCAATGCCAAGAGCTTTTTTCTTAAATGCCAATGTATCTGCAGATTTTATTAATAATTTAAATTTAGGAATATTTAAAACTTATTTAGTGATTTTAAAGTTTATTTTAATGATTTCAATAATGTCATTAATGGCATACTCGACAACTTTAACTTCTTACAAATTTATGAATAATCAAAGAGTGACTATCGATCTAGAACTCTATTTTTATCCATTTTATTTCATATGCTCTATTGGAATGTGGTTAAGTGTACTTGCTATACTGATTTGGTTTTTAAAAACTCTTTTTGTAAATAATTTAGAAAAACAAACTTAATGGGTATTGATGCTATAATTAATGGTGGTTTAGCATTCGCTGCAGTCTTAATTCTGATGGTCTTGAACGTGCCAATAGGTATTGCAATGTTAGTAGTGGGCTTTACTGGCTTCGCAATGATTTCAGGTCTTGATCCTGCAATATTTGTATTGGGAACTGCTCCATTTGATGCTGTATCTAAATATACTTTGTCAGTTTTACCACTCTTTGTCTTAATGGGAAATCTTGCAAATAGCTCAAATCTATCAAGAAATCTTTATGATGCAGCTTATGCAATAGTAGGTCATTATAAAGGTGGGCTGGCAATGTCTACGGTAGGAGCTTGTGCTGGTTTTGGAATGATTTGTGGATCGTCAATTGCTACAGCTGCAACAATGTCTCAAATGGCAGGTCCTGAAATGAGAAGACATGGATATAGTGATGCTCTAATAAGTGGTTCTATTGCATCAGGTGGGACTCTCGGAATTATAATTCCTCCAAGTGTAATATTGGTCATATATGCATATTTAACTGAACAATCTGTTCAGGAATTGTTTTTTGCTGCATTAATTCCAGGTGTAATTGCTGTTGTACTCTATATGATTGCAATAAGAGTTTATCTTTTAATTTATCCCTCAGAAGGTGGATTTGGAACTAAGATGCCATTTAAAGAAAGAATTTCTGCTCTCTCAAAAGTTTTTCCTATTTTTTTAATTTTTGTAATAATGATGGGTGGACTTTATTTAGGTTTTTTTACAGCAACTGAAAGTGCGGCCGTGGGGGTAGTTTTAGTTTTAATTTTTATATTTTTTAGAGGTCAATTAAAATTAAACCTTTTGAAAGATGCGGTCTGGACAACTATCAAAACAGTTGGATCATTATATTTAATTGTAATAGGAGCGAGTATATTTAATTATCTAATTACTGTTACACAACTACCTTTTGCGGTAGTTGATTTTATTAACTATCTTGAGCTTACTCCGTTAGGTGTAATCCTAGTTATTTGTGCAATATATTTAGTTCTCGGAACTGTTATGGACTCATTAGCAATGTTATTTTTAACTATTCCAGTTTTCTATCCAGTAATAGTTGATGCAGGCATAGATCCTGTATGGTTTGGAATATTTGCAGTAATTGTTGTTGAATTTGGACTAATTTCTCCCCCAGTTGGTATGAATTTATTTGTAATTAAAGGTGTTATGCAGAAAACACCCTTGCAAACTATTTGGTTTGGTACGCTTCCTTTTTTAATGACTGATGTGATTAGACTCGCATTAATAATAGCTTTTCCAGCTATATGTTTATATTTGCCTAGTCTGATGACTCCGTAGAATTATCAAAGTTTCGAAAATAATTAAAATAAATTAATCCGAAAATAGCTCCTACAAGAATTAATATATATTGATAAAATTTTAAAAGAACAAACACAACTGGTAAATCTTTTCCAGGGTTTTGAGCAATAAAATTTTCAGTACCGTCTTTGTATAAATCAATCGGTCCAAAAGTTGCATAGAGACCATAAATAAAAATGTAAATGCAAGGCAGCATTGAAATTAATAAAAAAATTTTATTTTTTTTAATTAATTTTAATAAGTTTGCAGATATGCCAACTAATACTAAACCTATCAAAGATAATATTAATGGATTCATTACCACACACCTATCATAATTCCATCATCTTTGGTATAATCTCTATCTTTTAAAACAAATTCATCTGTTGCCGCAACTCTATTTTTTCGATTAGTAATCCTATTTAGGAGAATATCTTTCATTTCATCAACTATTTTTGAGTATTTAGGAGATTGTCCAAGGTCATTAAATTCATCAGGGTCATTTATTAGGTCAAATAATTGTGGAGGAAATCCTTTATAATAAATATACTTCCACTTACTATTTCTAATCATATACGCCCTAGCATTAGATGCACCGATATTTAAAATTTTTCTTGCCTCGTTAAATGAATAATCGATTTCACTAAATACATTTTCCTTCCAATTTAGCACTTTATTACCCCTTATGATTGGTAGCAAAGACTGTCCCTCTAAACGATGTCTGCTTACTTTGCTTTCAACAGAGTCTAAGAAAGTTGGGAGCAAATCAATAGCTTCAACAAATCTCTTTTCTCTAACTCCTCTATTATTGTTCGACAAATTACTAGGGTCATAAATAATCATTGGGACTTTAACAATTTGTTCATGGAATAATTCTTTTTCTCCCAGCCAATGATCACCTTGATAGTCACCATGATCTGAAGTAAAGACTATCATAGTGCTTTTCATATAACCTTTGTCTTCAAGAAACTTGAATAGTCTTCCAAGATTGTCATCAATTTGTTTTATCAATCCCATATAACCTGAAAGAACAGTATTTCTCACCTCTTCTCTTGAAAAAGTTTTTGAAATATTATTTTCCATAAATGCTTTATAAACAGGATGATCTATTTCTTTTTCAGTATTACTTCTGTGAACTGGATAAAATTGATTTGATGAATACATATTATGATAAGGTGCAGGAGCAATGTATGGCCAATGTGGTTTAATGTAAGATAAATGTAAAAACCAAGGATTTTCTCCACTTTCTTGAATGAATTCCATTGAACGGTTTGTCATAAATGCAGTTTCAGAGTGCTCTTCTTTAACTCTTGCAGGTTTATTTGAATTTCTTAACCTCCAACCACTTAGAATTTTTCCATTTTCATCTTCTGATGAATTTGCCCAACTATCCCAAGGGTTTTCACCCACATATCCAAGTTTATTTAGCCACTCATTATATGAAAGTTTTTTTTTAGAATTTTTGATATGATTGTTTGGATGAAGTCCATCATCTCTCTCGTAAGGTTCAAACCCTGGCTCACTAACTGTCAGACCTATTTCTGTTTCTTTAGAAATACCAAGCCTGTTCATTCCATCTAAATCAGGTCTCATATGTGTTTTGCCTACAACACCGGTTCTTATCCCAGATTCTTTTAAATAATCTCCAATAGTTAATTCTCCTATTGGCAATGGTATTTGATTCCATGTTGAGCCATGACTAAAAACTGTTCTTCCAGTGTAATATGATGCTCTTGAAGGTCCACAAACAGGTGCCTGAACATAAGCCGAATCGAATAAAATTCCTTTTTTTGCCAAACCATCTATATGAGGAGTTTTTAAATGTGGATGACCGTAACATGATAGGTAATCAAATCTTAGCTGATCAGCCATTATAAATAGTATATTTTTAACTTTATTCATTAACTTTTAAACATTTTTTTTAGACCTTCTGTAGATGCTTCACACACACCCCTTTCTGTTATCAGACCTGTAACATATTTTGCAGGTGTAATATCAAAAGCTAGATTCAGTGACCTACTTGTTTCAGGATAAATCAAAACTTTTTTAATATTATTATTTTCATCTCTTCCATCTATATGAGATAATTCTTTTGAATTTCTCTCCTCAATAGGTATATCTTTGAAATTCTTTATATCCCAATCTATTGTTGAACTTGGCAAGGCTACATAGAAAGGCACATTGTTGTCATGAGCAGCTAACGCCTTTAAATACGTTCCAATTTTATTACATACATCTCCAGTTGATAAAGTTCTATCTGTTCCAACAATACACATATCAACCTCTCCTCGTTGCATTAATATTCCACCCGTATTATCTGCAATTATAGTATTTGGAACTTTTTCTTCATTTAACTCAAATGAGGTTAAGTTTGCACCTTGATTTCTTGGTCTGGTTTCATCTACCCATACATGAATTGGAATTCCGTTTTTATGAGCATGGTAAATTGGAGAAGTTGCTGTACCCCAATTAATTGTTGCAAGCCAACCTGCATTACAATGCGTTAAAATATTTACTCTATCCTTTTTCTTATTATAAATTTCTTCAATAATTTTAAGCCCACTAAGTCCAATATTTTCACAAAACTTAACATCCTCGTTACATATTTCTTTAGCTTCATTAAGCGCTACTTGAAAAAGATCACTACTATCAATCATTGATATGGTGTTATTCATTCTATGAACTGCCCATTGAAGGTTTATAGCAGTAGGTCTAGATTTAATTAATTCTTCTGCACTTTTTTTTATAAATTCAAGATCATTATTTTCTAAAATTGCTAAAACTATACCATATGCAGCAGTTCCACCTATTAATGGAGCTCCTCTTACTTCCATTATTTTAATTGCATTAATCGCGTCTTTAACTGTTTTAAGATCTTTAATAACGAATTGATGAGGAAGTTTTGTTTGATCAATAATCTTTACAACTTTATTTACCTCATCAAACCAAATTGTTCTAAATTCTTTTCCTTTTATTTTCATTTAACTAGCCCAAACAACTGGAAACCAATCTTTTCGCATTCTATCTCCATCCTTTAAACCTATCCCTTTAAATGGAGGAGACGTTTCTCCATTTCTTCCTAAATATTTAACATCATCTCCAATAAACCTCATTGAAAAAGCTCTTCTATACATATTAGTTTCATTACCTGAAGAAGAATGAAGTGCTTTGAAATTAAAAAGCATTGCATCTCCCAAGTTCATATCACTTTTAAATATATTTCTATCCTTAGAATTAATATTAGGCGTGTCCATAAAATTATCATCATTTTTATACCAAGGCTTGTCATTAGACCATTTGGTAGGTCTAAATAATTTTGGAAATTTATGAGAGCCTAATAATATTCGTAAAGAGTTTTCTATTGTTATTGGATCGAGTGGTATCCAAAAACTACCAGTATCATTTCCATCAACACAATAATAAGGCATATCTTGATGCCACGGTGTTTCTTTAATTGTTCCTGGATCTTTAATAAATATGTGTTCATGGAATAATTGAATAGATTTTGATCCTGTAGCTTCACCAACTATCTGTGCTGCAGGAGACTCTTTAGCAAACTTTTTAAATTCAGATATTCTTTGCCAATTACAATAATCTTCAAAAAATCTTCCTTCTTCTTTTTTAACATTTTCTCTTGCATGTGGACCTGGTTTTTTAAGTACTTTTTCAAAACCTTCTCTAAGTATTTTTATCCATGGTTTAAATACATTCTTAATAAGTAGAGCTCCATGTTTCTGATAAAAATTAGTTTCTTCGTTTGTAAGATATTTTTTCACTTATTTAAAACTCTGCCTGCTACTGTATTTAGTTTTTCTATAGTTTTTTTTGATCTATTTTCTGGTGAGGTTATTATTGCTACATCTAAACAATTATTAGTTGGATCATTTGGATCAATATAACTTTCAAAGTTAAGAATTAAGTTTTTAATCATACTCTTAGCTTTTGAAGCATTGTCTAATAATACTTTTATTACCTGTTGGACATCAACATTTTCATGATCTGGGTGCCAACAATCATAATCTGTGACCATAGAAACTGATGCATATCTAATCTCTGCCTCTCTTGCTAATTTTGCTTCAGGCATATTAGTCATTCCAATCACATCAGCTTTCCATGATCGGTAAAGATTTGACTCAGCCAAAGTTGAAAATTGAGGACCTTCCATCACTACATAGGTTCCTCCTTTTTGATAATCAATTCCCTCTTTATTAATCGCATCCTCACATGCATTCATGAGACCTTTCGAGGTTGGGTAAGCCATTGATACATGGGCAACTATTTCATCTTCAAAAAAAGTTTTATTACGAGCAAAAGTTCTATCTATAAATTGATCAATAATTACAAATTTTCCTGGAGGTAATTTTTCTTTTAAAGATCCAACTGCAGAAACTGATACTATATCAGTCACGCCCAATTGTTTTAATGCATCAATGTTTGCTCTAAAATTTATATTTGACGGTGAAATAAAATGTCCTCTACCATGCCTTGGTAAAAAATAAACTTCTTTATTTTTATAGTTTGTTTTTAAGATTTGATCTGATGGTTTTCCCCAAGGAGTATTTAAATCTATTAATTCTCTATTTTTAAACTCCTCAACATCGTACAGACCACTTCCACCTATTATTGCTAATTTATTATTTGCCATGTAAAAGTAATTATATTGTATTTATAAATAACTATTATGAATTTAAAAGATTATATTCGCTCAATTAAGGATTATCCTAAAAAGGGTATTTTATTTAGAGATATAACTACTTTAATAAAAAATGAGACTGCTTTTGAGGAAACAATTAATCAAATTGTTGAAAGATCCAAAAAATTTAAGGTAGATAAGATAGCCGCAATTGAGTCACGTGGTTTTGTGTTTGCATCCGCTGTTTCTTACATATTAAAAAAACCATTTATAATGTTAAGAAAGAAAAATAAACTCCCTGCTGACGTGCATTCAGTTGATTTTGAGCTTGAATATGGAACAGCAACAATAGAAGTTCACAAAGACTCAATTTCTGAAAATGATTCTGTTCTTATAATAGATGATTTAATAGCCACAGGAGGGACTGCGGAAGCTGCTGCAAAACTTGTAGAAGTCTCTAAAGGAAATATTGCGGCATTCATATTTGTCATAAATCTTTTTGATTTAGGTGGCTGTGAAAATCTTCTAAAAAAAGGTTACCAAGTTCAAAGTTTGATGGATTTTCCTGGTCATTAATTTGGTAGCGGGAAGTGGGATCGAACCACTGACCTCGGGCTTATGAGTCCCGCGCTCTAACCAACTGAGCTACCCCGCCATAAGTTCAAGAGAGTTATAATAGAAATTTTTTATAACGCAATCAACTATTTAAAAATTAGGTTTTTTTAACTCCAGTTGGATGCAGAACTCCATCAATTACTAATTTTGGTTCAATGCTTACATCAATCAATTTAGGACGTTTATCTAAATAAGATTTAACACTTTCGATAGACATTATGTCTTCCAGAAATTTTTCTAACCTTGGAAATTTTTTTATTATTGAAGGATCAAGCATTTTAGATAAATCAAAATGGTGGAATGCAACAAAATCACATGCTCTAGGCTCATCTAAAATAAAAAACTTTTTATTATTTTCTCTCATAGCTTTTTCAAGATCTTCAAATCTTGACATTAAAAATGGCATCATATCTTCTTTTTTTTTTTTAAACTTCTCACCTGTTGCAAAATTTACTGTTGGATTTAGTGGCATAAAAAGTTCATGAGCACTTTGCATTATAGCGTTTGCTTTTGCATTTAATATTGGATCAGAAATATTAATACCTGCTAAATTCTCAACAAATGTCATTATTGCCAGGCTTTGACAAATTTCATATTTTTTATCAACCATTAACATTGGTAGTTGTTTAAAGGGGATATTTGGTTTTACCTCTGACCAATCCTTTCCATAATAATCCCATGACATAACATCATCATATTCAATCCCTGTATAATGAAATAACAAACGAGGAGCTTCTGCTAGTGCTCTCATTTTAAAATAAATTAATTCTAATTTATGTTTCATGTAAATTTTATTAGGAAGCTATAAATTTTATCAAGTAATATAGAATACCAGTAATTATTGTTGCATAAATGAAGCCAATCACAAATAACTTTATGATAATTTTATTATCATCATATTTAGATTTTAAATAGACATATATAATCGTATAAATCCCAACGATTGCAATACTTAGTAGAATATCAGTTGGGTTCATTGGATTTCATCAAAAAATAATTTTTTTTGTTTATATGTAAAAGGATATTCTTTTCCAATTGGTTGAAATTTTGTTTTAATAACCATTAAATTCTCTTTTCCAATTTTTATTTTCCAGGTTAGTTTTACATCGCCATTAAATAATCTTAGAGCTCCTAATTTTGAAAATCTCCATCCATCTTCGGATATGACATTGCCATCTTTATATCTTTTATAACTCTCGCTATCAAAAATATAGGTTACTTCTCCATCAGTTCTTTCATCTTTTAAAGTAATTGCGTAATTATTTAAAAATTCAGCTGTTTGATTTTTGTTTAATCCCCTTTTTGAGACAGATTTTAAAAAATCTGTTGTTTTGTCAACAGCTTCATCTATTTTCGTAACACCATAAGAATAATTTGAAAACAAAGTTACAAAAAGAAGCGCTAATAAACTTTTTGGTAATTTATAAATCATAGTTCAAGCTAATATAACATTTAGACCTTATTATTCAAATTTATGTAGTTTTATTTTGATTGTTTTAATTAAATCAAAATAATATGATTAACTAAAAAAAAGAGAGGGAAAATATGAATAAAATAAAAACTTTATCAAAAAGTTTAGTTAGCTTTTTCTTAGTTATTTCATTTGTTATTTCTTCAACTGCAGCTTTTGCTGAGATTGTTGGACGTTTATCAGTTCATTGGAGTCCTAAACATCATAGTGCAAAACACGCTCAGATTTTTGCAGATGAAGTAAATAAAAGAGCTAATGGTAAGCTTAAAATAGAGGTTTACCCATCAAAGCAACTTTTTGGGATTAGAGAAGTAATGGGTGCGGTAACTTCAGGAGCTGTTGAATTAGGAGGAATTGTTGGTGTTGTAAGCTTTCCACCGATTAATAAAAACTTTAATGTTGCATCATTTCCAGGATTATTTGATTCTTGGGAACAACAAAGAGGTTTTTTCCAAAATTCTACTAAAGGGAAAGAAATTTGGGGAGAGTTAACAAAAAAAACTAATTCCACATTAGTGATGTACAACCCAGTTGGACCTGTAATGTCAATTTCAAGTGCAAGAGAATTAACAGGTATTGATGCTATGAAAGGTCTTAAAGCGAGAAGACTGCTTAAAAGTGAGGAGCCTATGTGGGACGCTCTTGGAGCAAATCGTGTTTCTTTAAAAACCGGTGAAGTTTATAACGCTTTACAATCTGGAATGATCGATACAATAAATAGTCCTCCAGGAAGTATAAAAGCATATAGTTGGTGGGAATTTTTAAAATATGCTCAAAAACCTTACCAATACTATGCAGATGCTTACATAATGGCTAACTCTACTTGGTTTAATAGTTTACCTGCTGATTTACAGAAAATAATCATGGATGTTGGTAAAGAGGTTGGAACACTTTCAACAGACAGAATTATGGATCATGGTGAAACTGTTCTTAAAGAATTCCAAGACAGAGGCGGTGTAGTAACAACTCTTTCAGGAGCTGAGAAAGCAAAATTTGATAAGTTAATGAAAGATAAAGTTATGCCTGCTATGGCTAAAATGATTGATGCTGATGCTTTAAAGGCAGCACAAGAGTACGCAAAAAATAATTAGAATAAGTTAGTTATTTGCTTAGTCTAAAAAAATGAAAGCGTTGCGAGAAGTTAATAGTTATTTAGCCTCGGCTTCTTTAGCTCTCGCAATGTTTATTATTTTTATAATGGTGGCTGCCTTATTTTTAAGTGCAGCTACTCGCTTCATAACTGGTACTGGATTTGCTTGGTTTATTGAATTACCACCTGTTTTAGTTAGTTGGTTAGTCTTTCCATTATTAGGACCATTATTAAAAAAAGGACAACATATCAAAGTTGATTTTTTAACACCTTTACTCTCAAATAAAAATAAGGAAATATTGTTGCTAATTGTAAATATAATCGCTTTCATTTCAGCTTGTATTTTCTTTAAAGCAGGTCTTGATGCAACAATTATGTATTTTAATTTAGGTCAAGTAATGGAAATTGAAATCAGTATTCCTATTTGGTGGATGTTTTTGGCTTTCCCTGTTGGTTTCTTAATTTTAGCTCTAACTTCATTGGAGTTAATATTTGAAAACATTATAAATTTATTAAAAAAATAATGTTCGGATTAGCATCTATATTATCTTTGGTAGCTCTAATAATTTCTGTTCCTATTTTTTTAGTATTTGGTTTAGGTAGTTCTATAGCTGCTATTGGTGGACTTAATCTACCTTGGTCTGTTTTAATTCAAGTATCTTTTGGAGCTTTAACAAAGCATGTGCTAATAGCTGTACCATTGTTTATTTTTAGTGGGATGGCAATGCTAAAAGGTGGTGCAGCACTAAGGCTTGTAAGATTTGCGACAACTTTGGTTGGACACTGGCCAGGAGGTCTAGGTGTAGCAATGGTTATCGCAATGGGTTTCTTTGCAGCATTTTGTGGATCTATATTAGCTGCAATTACTGCTGTTGGAACCATCATGATGCCCAAAATGATTGAACAAGGTTACCCTACTCCATTTGTAGTCGTACTTGCTGCATCTGCTGCACTTCTTGAGGCTTTAATCCCTCCATCAAATGCAGCTATTTTGTTTAGCGCACTTACATACGTGCCTGTCTCAAAAACATTTGCTGCAGGAGTTATACCAGGAGTTATTCTTCTAATTTTAATGGTTCTTTTAGTTTTATTTAAGTGCCGACATATACGAGCTGACAAAAAAGCTACATTCAAAGAAAGATTAAGTTCTTTTATCGCAGCCCTTCCAGCATTGATAACTCCAGTTATAATATTAGGTGGAATTTATGCAGGCTTTTTAACTCCATCAGAGTCAGCAGCAATTGCAGGGGTTTACGCGGTAGCAATTGGGTTTTTAATTTACAGAGAATTAACGTTTTCATCTTTATTAAGTTGTTTAAAAGATACTGCAATAATTACAGCTGTTATATTTTCAATAATTGCAACAGCTACTTTTTTAAGTGTCGTGCTTACTTATACACAAGCTCCTCAAAAAATTATAGCTTATTTCACAGACATGGGTGTGAGTGTTAATTTATTTTGGATAATGCTAGGAACAATATGTTTAATACTAGGAACATTTATAGAAATAGTTCCAGTATTTTATTTAACAGTTCCAATATTTGCAGCATTAACATTATCTTTTGATCAAAGTTTGCTCCACTTATATGTTGTTTTTGTAGCTTTTGCTGGTATTGGGATGATAACTCCACCTGTTTGCGTTGGTATATATACAGCTGCTGGAGTAATAAAAGAAAACCCAGCTAATGCATTTAAAGAAGTTCCATTGTTTACAGTTGTTGGGATTATCTATGGAATATTGATGATATTATTTCCAATATTTTCCACCTGGCTACCAAGCCTTCTTTAAAATATATTCTCTAAATATTTGATAATCTCTTTTCTATTTGGATCGCTATCAGCAAAACATTTTGTTAAGGTTATACCATGCCAGCCACCAGTTTTTAATTTTTTTTTGCAATTAGTATCGCTAACATCAACAAATCTTACATTTTCTGAGTTAGATAGAAATTTTGATGTTTTGGGATTTTCATATTTATCTTTTTCATGGCTAAAAACTAAAACATTTTGTAGTTGATCTACTTTTATCATTGATATTTTATAATTTCTCCAATTTATCCATCCTTTGTGTGGTTTTTTTGTACCAGCAAATTTTCCTGATCTTGCAGGATGGAATGCTATCACACCATCAATTTCTGATGAAAAATTTGATTTTAAAACTAGTGAGTCCCATCCACCAGCTGAATGACCCGAAAGAACGATATTATTAAAACCTCTCTTTTTAAATTCATCAACCTTCAACTTAATAACTTTTTCTTGTATTGGTCCCTCCCATTTCTGAATTAATAATACGCCATTTTCATCCTTGAGACCTAGAACACTATTGACATCTTGATTGTTTTTATCATAAGTGTTCCAAAACAAATCTCCATCTTTCTGTGAAAATCCTCTTGCACCCTTGCACAGTTGATAAGTTTTGATTGTGAAATCTTTAATTTTTACTCCATCCAATTGATAGATTGTTGGTGGTATTTGCCACCAAGATTTATTACATTTTTGTAAGTTTCTTTCAGAGCCTCCGCTACCATGGCTATAAATTAATATTATAGTTTTATTTTTATCAACATTTTGGTTTAATTCGTAACGATTGCCTTCATTGTTAACAAAAAAATTATATTTAGAAAGTTTTTTTAAATCTTTCTCAAACCTGGTATCTGAAAAAGAGTAACTATTTAAAAGTATACTAATTAAAATCGAATAAAAAAAAATTCTCATTTATTTTGTTTAATTTCAACTTCACATAATTTTCTTGCTTCTTTGGGACTTAAGTTTTTTTTAATTTTACTTTTTGCAAGAGTGCATGCTGAAATAGATTTTTTTAAACTGAACTCTTCATACTTTCCAACACTAAAATATAAAAAAATTATTGCAGTAATAAAGAATAGAAATAATTTATAATTTTTATACATTATAAGCCTTGGTATTCAGGAAGCAATATTGGCAAATGATAATCTGGATCTAAGTTTTGCTTTTTTAAAGCCGGAATTATATCTTTATATGTTTCGATTAATCCATTCTTAATTTCTGGGAGCTGATCATTTAAATGATCATGTAGTTTTTTTAAATTATGAGCAGGCACAGTCGGGAACATATGATGCACACAATGATATTCCATTCTCCAGTATAAAAAACTTAAAATAGGATTTAATTTAATATCTCTAGCTGATAATCTATGATCTTTAACATTTCTTGCTAAGCCAGCGTGTTGTGTAAACGAAATAATTTTGTGAAGAGTTTTTCCATAAAAGTGTGGCAATAAAATAAATAGAGCTGGTAACCAAGACTGGATAATCAATGACCAGGCTATTATTAAAAGCCAAATGATTACAAATATTCTTGAAATTAAAACTGCTCTTGGTCTCACTTTTTCAGGGATGCTATCTATCATTATTTTTGTTTTGACACCAAATGCATGTTGAATAACTTCATATGCAATACTACTTTTAAAAAATATCAATTGAGCAAATGGAATTATATTTATTAAAAATTTCAAAGGCGTTTTTCCAATATCATTGTTATATTCTATCTCATGATCATATGGATCATTGGTGGAATAAGTATTTCCATGGTGTATAAAATGTGTATATCTCCATCTTGTTGGTTCAAAGTAGGCCATAAAGCAAGATATGAAATAAAATAATTCATTTAAGAACTTAGATTTAAAAGCAGTTTTGTGTCCAGTTTCGTGCCAAATAGGATTGCTAAAACAGTAAATATTTCCATAAATAAAAAACCATAATACCGACCACCATGTGCCCCAAGTTAAATATGCTAAAATAGCTACAACTAAAAGGACACAAAAGAAAATAGTCACATGCAATAGGCCTTTTATATCAGATTTTTTAGAGAGTTCTTTAATGACTTCTTTATCAAATTTTGGCCTGTACCACTTTTCTAATTGAACTTTCATGATTAAAGATTATGAAACATATTATACACATTTTTTAATTGTGAAATATATGTTTTTTTAATTATGGTAAAAAAATCAATTTTTTTTCTTAGCTTTATATTTTTAGTAGATTTAATCTTATCTAATTTATTTTTTAAAAATAGTAATTTTTGGAAATATAGTAAATTAGTAGATCACCACTGGAGAATACCATCAAATATTTACCATCATACTATCAAACCTAATATAGATGTTATTGAGCCATGGGGGTTTAAATTAGAAAAAAGACTTATTACTAATTCGTTGGGTTTTAGAGATTATACAACAAAAAATATTTCAAAAAAAATAGATAAGAAAAGATTGCTATTAATAGGAGACTCTGCAATTGAGGGTGCTGGTTATGATTATGAACATACAATAGGTGGGTTATTACAAAAGAAACTAGAAAAAGAGTATGAGGTCTTGAATAGTGCTGTTGGTTCTTACTCTCCTAGTATTTATTTTAAAAAAACTGAACATTACATCAATCAAGGGTACAAATTTGATGAAGCTCTAATTTTTTTAGATCCCTCAGACATAATAGATGAATTATTTATATTTCACGATAATTCAGGAAATATTTTAGTAAACACAGATACCAAAGATGAAAAGGACTTAGGTAAATTTTTGGTTAATAATTTTTTGATATTTAGGACTTTTTTGAGAATTTCTGATGCTACAGAGAATATAAAAAATTACCTTAAACTTAAAGTCAAAGCATCGAAAAAATTTGGTAAAAGTTATTTTGATACTAGCTCAGAAGATGTTTTGTATTATAGAATGACACATGTTGATAGATCAGCTTGGACATTTGATGACTCTTTATTCAAAAATTTTAACGAAGGTTTAAAAAAATCTGAAAAATATCTTAACAAACTAATAAATTTATTAAGGAAAAATAATATAGACTTTTATTTCATATTGTATCCACATCCTTCACAAATAGTTTATGAAGATAAATATCACAAACCTTATTGGGTCAAATGGGCTAAAGAAAATAATATTAAATTAATTAGTTTATATGAAGATTTTAAAGGAGAAAATGTTAAGCAAATTGCTTTGGATACCTTTATATTTGGTGACTTACATTGGAATAAAAAAGGCACTAAAGTAGTTTTTAATAGAATAATAAATCAGATAGATTTTAATTAAGTTTTTATTGTCAAATATTTCAAAATATTATCTCGATTATGGCTCTCGCTAAATTTCCAAAGTTGAGAGTCTAAATAAAAATGTAGCATTTGCCCAGTTATTGGAATTATTATTAAGTTACTTAAAATAGCAGTTTCATGTTTTCCAAATATAGATAAAATTGACATAACTAATGAATAAATAACAATAGTAATTAAAAACTTGTTTTTAAAAATAGAAATTCCTGAACTCTTTAATAATTCATTTTTATTTCTTTCTTTTAAAACTTTATTTGTAAGAAATAAGTATTGACTATAATGCATAGTAACACCCATAATTATTGCATGCACCGGATTGTCTACAAAACATACAGGGTAAAAAATTAATACCCCAGTTACCATTGTAAAAAAATTTTCTGAAAATTTAAATTTATAAATAAAATAAACAAAAAAACACAACATAGAAAAAATAACTAATAAATTTAATGCTAAAAGGTTTTGTGTTTTTATTAATGGAATATAAAACCTAAAAAAAGCAATTAAAAAGAAAGCAGAATTAAATAAATAAATAACATTTATATAATTTTTTTTTTCAATCAAATCTTTTGTGTATAAGTTTGTAATTCCAAAGCTTTGTCTAGTTACATGAAATACATTTGCTGCAAAAAAAATTAAAAGAAATAAACTTTTAATGAGAAAAAATCCAATAAGACACAACAAAGCTAGAATAGCTGGTACATAAATTAGAGAAATTTTATTTTTTAATATATGGGGATAATTTACTTTACTTAAAAAAAAAGGCCAAGTTGCCCCAAAATGTGTTTCTGCCAATAGAAGAATTGTTATAAAAACCAATTGGGTCTCAAAGTTTGGAAAAGTATAAAGGACTGATATATATAAAATTGGAAAAAATATTGGAAATTTTACTAATAAAAATTCTTTATTTAGTATTGATGTCATTTAGTCTAGTTCAAATTGTTGAGTGTAATCACTTTTTAAATTATTATTTTGCATTTTTTTATCAAGATATAAGTTGCCTATAACCAATGCATCTAAGTCTGTTCCCATAAAACATTTAAAAGCATCTTCGGGAGTGTTAACTATTGGTTCACCTCTTATATTAAATGATGTATTAATTAATATGGGACAATTTGTTATTTCTTTAAATTTTTTAATTAAATTGTAATATTTTGAATTAGTTTTTTCTGAAACTGTTTGAATTCTAGCAGAATAATCTACATGAGTAACCGCAGGTATTTCGGATCTTTTTATGTTTAACAAATCAATACCAAAGAGTTTTTTTTGATCTTCGTTCATTTCTACAATCTTATTTGTTTTAACTTTTGCCACAAACAACATGTAAGGGCTCTCTGTGTTTATTTCAAACCATTCTGAAACTTCTTCATTTAAAACAGAAGGTGCAAATGGTCTAAAACTCTCTCGAAATTTAACTTTCAAATTTAAATTTTTTTGCATTTTGTCAGATCTTGGATCACCTAAAATTGATCTATTTCCCAATGCTCGAGGGCCAAATTCCATTCTACCCTGGAACCATCCAATAGCGTTTCCTTTTGAAATTTCTATTGCAGTTTTTTCTATTAATTCGTCGTCTTTAAAAATCTCAAAATTTGCACCCATTTCATCAAATTTTCTTTTAATTTCATCATCTGTAAATTTATTTCCTAAATATGAGCCTTGCATGTTGTCCTCATTGATATTCAATCTCTCTTTATTCAAATCAATATGCCAATAAGCCAAAGCACTTCCAAGAGATCCTCCAGCATCTCCAGCTGCTGGCTGAACCCATATATTATCAAATATTTTTTCTTCCAATATTTTTCCGTTTGCAACACAATTAAGTGCTACTCCTCCTGCCAGACATAAATTTGAGATTTTAAATTCTTCTTTTAGAGATTTAGCAAGCATTAACATAATTTTTTCTGTGACTTTTTGAATTGAGGCCGCTATATCCATATGAAAATTTGTTATCAAATCTGAATCTGGTTTTCGAGGTTTTTGACCAAATAATTTATCAAATTTTTCGTTAGTCATCGTTAAACCTGTAGAATAATTAAAGTAACTTTGATCTAAAATAAATGTTCCATCATCTTTAAGATCAATTAAATTATTTAATATTTTTTCGAAGTATTTTGGCTTTCCGTATGGAGCTAATCCCATAAGTTTATATTCACCACTGTTAACTTTGAAACCAGTGTAATAAGTAAAAGCTGAATAAAGTAAACCTAAAGAATGAGGAAAATGTAACTCCTTTTTTATTTCAAGGTGATTTTTTTTTCCTATTGCAACTGTTGTTGTTGCCCATTCTCCAACTCCATCTGCGGTTAATATTATAGCTTCTTCAAACGGCGAGGGATAAAAAGCACTTGCCGCATGACTTAAGTGATGTTCAGAGAAAAGGATTTTTTTTTCATCTTTGAAATTTTTATCATGTTTTTTTAAGCAATTTAAAATCATATTTTTTTGAAACAATTTATCTCTAAGCCAAACGGGAATTGCTTTTGCAAATGATTTGTATCCTTTTGGTGCAAAAGCAACGTAAGTTTCCAATAGCCTTTCAAACTTTAAAAAAGGTTTTTCATAAAAAACGATATGGTTAATTTCAGATAATTTTAAATTTTTAAAATCTAATACAAAATTAACTGCATTAAATGGGTAGTTCGAATCATGTTTTTTTCTTGTAAATCTCTCTTCTTGGGCTGCTGCAATAATCTTGCCATCTTCAATTAAGGCAGCTGCACTATCATGATAAAATGCAGAAATACCTAAAATATAGGTCATTTAAAAAATCGTGTAAATAAATGGAGCGACAGCAGAACCTTGACTTAATATTATCAATCCTCCAAACAAAAGGAGGACTAAAATTATTGGCAAAAGCCAAAATTTTTTTCTGGACATAACATAATTGAAAAATTCTTTAATAAAGCTCATATTTTACTATTATATAATTAACTTCTATATTCAAGGCTATTTTTTTTTTCCCACAACAACAAATAGGCCTCCATCGGAACCTAGTGAATTAAAAATCATAATAAATTGATTTAACATTCTAGAAAAAAATGTGCCAGGTGACTTAGGGCTAAAAATATCTTCATAGTCATAGTCGTAATCAGATGATGGAATTGAGCTTACAAATTCAATATTATTTTTTTTAAACCAACGCATAACTTCGTCTAAAGTATGCAAACTCTCTATTGGATGTATATATTGATCTCTTATCCAAGCTTTTTGTTCTTCTTTATCAAGCTTTAAATTTCTTAATGTTGGATCAACTTTAATTAAAAATTTTTCACCAAAAATTTTATATAAATATTTTCTAACAATTGTTCTTAATCTACCTATTTTATTATATAATCCAATTAATACGTATCCATTTTTTTTTAAAGATTTTATTAAAATTTCGAAAGCTGCATATGGATTTTTTGTATGATGCAATACACCATTACACCAAACAAAATCAAAATAATCTTTCTGCAAAACATCATCAAAAATATCTGCATTTATAAATTTTAGATTCTTCAAATCATATTTTGAAGTAAACTTTTCTGCAAGTTTAAGTGACTGTATTGTTGGATCTAAAGCAATAATATTATTATTTGTTCCTATTGAAAAAAAAATAGACAATTGACCAGTGCCACATCCAACTTCTAATACATTTTTTTTATAACCAACAAATTTTTTAAATTGTGCTGCTAATAGATTTTTATTTCCTTTATCTAATATTGTAGATTTATTATCTGTTTCTTTATAATTCGGGAAAGGACTAAACTTATAAAATTCTGTAACTTTTTTTGTTGAAGAGTCTTTAATTTCAAAAGTGTATATATTATCAATTATATTGTATTTTTTTTTTAAAAAGTCAGCCATTAGATTTTAAAAAATTGCGTAAATAAATGGAGCAACTGCAGATCCTTGACTTAAAACAATCAATCCTCCAAATAAAAATAAAAATAATAGAATTGGAACTAACCAAAATTTTTTTCTAACTTTTAAAAATTTCCAAAATTCTAATATAAAATTCATTAAAATTGGTTTCTCATGTCGCTTTTAGTTTCTTTCTTTTTAATCCAATAAGTCGTTGAATTATTTTTTTTTAATCTTAGCAAGTCTTTTCTTAATAATCTCATAATAATTCCAGTTGGTGTGACAACAAAAAAGAAAACGATGCCCATAATTAAAGGAGATACAACTCCTCCTAAAAACATACCAAATCTAAACCAAAGCAAATTTAGAGGTGTAAGACTTCTTGAATTAATAACGCCTAAAATAAAAAATATTAAGGCTATAATTATTGACCATACTCTTATTTCATTATTATTTGTTAACGGATAAAGGCCAATTAACAAAAAAACTATAAAAAAAACAATTCCAAAACTTCTATTTGAACTAATTTTAATATTCTTATGATCCATGAAAGGTAATTTATAAAATAGATTTTAAATTAAGTATAACTAAAAAAATTGCTAAACTTTTTTTTAATTTAATCCTTTTTGAGGTTTCATATCCTTTTTATCTATGCCAGCAACCTGAACGGGTTTTTTCATTGCATCCCTTCTAAAGGGTTCTCCTAATTCCTGATTTAAAATAACCTCAATAAATGTTGTTATTCCTTTTTTTTGGTCTTCACAAGATTGTCTAATTGCTTTGGTAGTCTCTTCCATTGTTTTTACTTTCACCCCATTCAAACCACACGCATTTGCGACTTTTGCATAGCTTAATTCAGGATCTAATTCAGTACCAACAAAATTATCGTCAAACCACAGTATTGAATTTCTTTTTTCTGCACCCCATTGGTAATTTCTAAATATCACCATCGTAATTGCAGGCCATTCTTCCCTTGCGCATGAACTCATTTCATTCATACTAATACCAAAGGCACCATCACCTGCAAATCCAATAACTGGAGTGTCTGGACATCCAATTTTTGCTCCTAAAATAGATGGAAAGCCATAACCACATGGTCCAAATAATCCTGGTGCTAAATATTTTCTCGGTTTCTCAAAAGTTGGGTAAGCGTTTCCAATTGCGCAATTGTTTCCAATGTCACTTGAAATTATAACATCTTCAGGCATTCCTGCTTGAATAGCTCTCCAAGCTTGTCTTGGTGACATTCTATCTGTATCTCTTTCTCTTGCTTCTTTATTCCAAACTGTTCCCGGATCGTCATCCTCATGATCTAGACTTGTAAGAGTTTGCAACCAAGCAGACTTTGTTTGATGAATTAAATTTTTTCTCTCTTCTCTTCCATCATCTCCTGCCTTAGGTGTTAATTTTTCCAAAATTTGTTCAGATACCATTTTAGCATCTCCACAAATTCCAACAGTAACTTTCTTAGTTAGACCAATTCTATCTGGATTCATATCTACTTGAATAATTTTTGCATTTTTTGGCCAGTAGTCTATTCCATATCCTGGTAAAGTTGAGAATGGATTTAATCTTGTCCCTAATGCAAGGACAACATCTGCCTTTGAAATTAATTCCATTCCAGCTTTTGATCCATTATATCCTAATGGACCAACTGCCAATGGGTGACTTCCTGGGAAACTATCGTTATGCTGATATCCATTACAAACAGGCGCATCCAATTTTTCAGCTAGTTTTTTACAATTCTCAACAGCGTCTCCAATCACAACTCCTGCGCCGGATAATATTACTGGAAATTTTGCTTCTGATAAAAGTTTTGCTGCTCTATCTATTGCCTCTTTTCCTCCACCTTGTCTTTCAAATCTTACTATTGGAGGTAAATCAATGTCTATTACTTGCGTCCAATAATCTCTAGGCACATTTATTTGTGCAGGTGCTGATCCCCTAAAAGCTTTCTCAATTACTCTATTTAAAACTTCTGCCATCCTTGATGGATCTCTAACTTCCTCTTGATAACAAACCATATCTTTAAAAAGATTCATTTGTTCAACTTCTTGAAAACCACCTTGACCCATGGTCTTATTAGCTGCTTGAGGTGTGACTAAAAGCAGTGGAGTATGGTTCCAATAAGCTGTTTTAATTGGTGTAACTAATCCTGTAATTCCTGGCCCATTTTGAGCAATAACCATTGACATTTTACCTGTAGCTCTTGTGTACCCGTCTGCGATTAAACCACCATTAGTTTCATGCGCTACATCCCAAAAAGTAATTCCTGCTTTAGGAAACAAATCAGATATAGCCATAAAAGCTGAACCTATAATTCCAAACGAGTGTTCAATTCCGTGCATTTGAAGAACTTTTATAAATGCTTCTTCTGTAGTCATTTTGGTCATAGTTCAGCCTTTCTTAATTCTTTTTTTATTTGTTAAAGTGGTCGATTAATATATAAGATTGCTCAAATTTCAAATAAAGAAATCGTCACAATGTCTAATACAGATATAATAATTCACGATGAAAAAGACAATGTAGGTGTTGTAGTTATTGAAAAAATAACTCCAAATCAAGACTGTAACTGCTGGATTATGGAAAACGACAAATCTGTCTCAATTCAATCGAAAGACGAAATACCTTTAGGGCATAAAATTGCGATGGTTGACTTAAATGAAGGGGATACGATTTTAAAATATGGACATGATATTGGGAAAGTAGTTAAAAATATTAAAAAAGGTGAGCATGTTCATGTTCATAATGTAAAAACGAAAAAATGGTAATTTATGGAAATTCCAAAAAGTTTTTTAGGATATAAAAGAGAAAACGGAAGAGCTGGGACACGTAATCATGTTATAATTCTTCCTGTCGATGATATTTCAAATGCTTGTGCTGAAGCTGTAGCAAATAATATTAAAGGTACTATAGCTTTACCTCACTCTTATGGACGATTACAATTTGGTGCTGATCTAGAACTACACTTTAGAACAATGATCGGTACAGGAAAAAATCCGAATGTAGCAGCAGTGATAGTTATAGGGATTGAGCCAAAGTGGACAAAAAGAATTGTTGATGCGATTGCAACTACAGGAAAACCAGTTGAAGGTTTTAGTATAGAAGGTGTGGGTGATATTGATACAATTGCAAAAGTATCAAAAAAAGCACAAGAATTTTCAATGTGGGCATCTGAGAAACAAAGAGAGGAATGTCCAATGAGCGATTTATGGATTTCAGTTAAATGTGGTGAGTCTGATACGACATCTGGATTAGCTTCTAATCCAACGGTTGGTAACCTTATGGATAAATTAGAGCCGCTAGGTGTTCATTTATGTTTTGGAGAAACTTCTGAACTAACAGGTGCTGAAACAGTTTGTGAGAAAAGAGGAAAAACACCTGAAGCACAAGCAAAATTCAAAAAAACTTGGAACGATTACAATGATTTTATTCTTAAAGAGGCAACTGATGACCTTTCCGAAAGTCAACCTACAGCAGGAAATATAGCTGGAGGATTGACCACTATTGAGGAAAAAGCTTTTGGAAACTTTCAAAAGATTGGTGGATGTAAATTTATAGATGTTTTAGAACCTGCAGAAGAGCCAACAAAAGGAGCTGGTTTATACTTTATGGACACTTCATCAGCGGCAGCTGAATGTGTTACTTTACAAGCTGCAGGTGGCTTTAATATACACCTATTTCCAACTGGGCAAGGAAATATCATCGGAAATCCAATTGAACCTGTAATCAAATTGACTGCAAATCCACTCACAGCGAAAACTATGAGTGAGCATATTGATGTTGATGTATCAAAAATTCTATCTAGAGAGATGAATTTAAGCCAAGCAGGAGACGAGTTAATTAAATCAACCTTAAGAGTTGCAAATGGAAGATTAACTTGTGCAGAAGCTTTAGGTCATAAAGAATTTGTTATGACTAAACTTTATAGAAGCGCTTAGTTACTTTTTTAGTTTAGCTAATCTTGCATCATTCCAATTAGAGTAAACTCTTCTAATCATTGCAGCACCAACTCCAAGTACTACTGCTAGTAATACTGATGTAAGACCATAAAATATTGGCATATCTTCAGAAAAGTTTAATATAAATTGACTTAAGGCTCCTAAATTATCATTTGTATTAACAGCGTCATTCATTGCATTTTCGTCTTTAATAAAAGTATCATAAGCAATTGCGATACCTACTAAAAGCAAAAGAATTGCTAAAATAGTTTTGAATTCTGAACTGTCAATTTTTTCACCTATTTTTTGTCCGAACTGTACTCCAATTATCGATCCTAAAATTAAAACAAAAACTAAAATCAAGTCTATAGTACCGTAGTTTAATGCATGGAGAATTGTTACAATAGCACTAACAAAAATAGTTACAAATAGAGATGTGCCTGGTATCAACCTTGTGGGCATTCCAATAATATAAATCATTGCAGGAACAAGTATAAAAGCACCTCCAATTCCCATAATTGCTGCTATGAAACCAACAATTAAACCAATTATAATTGGTGTGAACGCACTTTCATAAAGTTGAGATTTTTTAAAACGCATTCTCAAAGGTAATCCGTGTATCCAATAGTGTTTATGTAATTTTTTTCTTTCAGTAATTTTTTTTCTTGCTTTTTCAATTTCTGAAACACCCTGAATTAACATAAAAGTTCCTAAAATTGCAAGGATGTACATATATGCAAGAGAAATGACTACATTTATTTTTCCAATATCTTTAAAATATGAAAAAGTTATAATTCCTAGAACTGTTCCTACCACCCCGCCAATTACAATCATGAAACCCATTTTATAATCGAGTGTCCCTTTAAGATAATGTGTTGTTGAACCTGAAACAGAAGTTCCAAGAATGTTACTTGCCTCATTTGGAACAGCGTAAATTGGTGGTACACCCATAAATATTAAAAATGGAGTCATTAAAAACCCTCCACCTACTCCAAATAATCCTGATAAAATTCCTACGACTAAACTTAAACCAAAAATATATAAAATATTAATTTCAACTTGTGCAATTGGAAGAAAATACTCCATAAACACTAACTATTCTTCTAATAGTTCAAAGTCAATAAATATGAATTTTTTATATAAAGTTTTGAGCCGTACTAAGGATTATAATTCCCCAAGCAAAGAAAATAAAAAGATATAAAAATGATTTGATTATTTTACTCAATTGATTTTCAAAGAATAAAGGTAATTTTTTTAAATTTTGATTTATTCTTTGAAACATACTCGCGAAATACCATAAGTTGTATTAAATGCAAAGAATATTTTATTTATTTAAAAGATTGTTGCTCCAAAAACCTTAACCTCATCCCCTTCATCTCCAAGGACGAGTCTTCCTAAAAAGTCTCCTGGTATTTCAGTGCTTGTTTGTTTGTACAGTATTGTAATATAAAGACCTCTTCTTAAACACCCTATAGCTTTACAACCTTCTGCTAAACTTGAAATAAGCTTGTTGCTTGCCCATTGCTTACCTAACTCAACTTCATTGGCACCATACATCATTTGTGATGACAGATCTCTTGTAAATCCCCCATAATCTTTAATGTTTGATGATTTAACTAGGTTTGCCCAAATAGGTTCGGCTATTTTAATAATTTCCTCATCGGATTTATCTAATAAAGCCATTTCTATGATCTATTGAATTTAAGAAGCTTCTTTTTTCTCTTTTTCATCAACTATATGATAAACAGGTGCTTTTTCCATGGTAAACTTACCTGTTTTAGGGTCTCTTCTAGATAGAGTGAGACAATGCCAATTTTCATCATCTAATTTCATATAATCCCCTCTATAATAATAACCTGGCCAACGAGTTTCTTGTCTGAACAAGGTATGTTCTGTTACACATTGAGATGTAATTGTTCTGTGTTTTAACTCCCAAGCTCTCATAAGTTGGTGATAATCTTCAGCTCCTATATTTTCTAAATCTTCTTCAAGCCATGCAAGTAACTCTAAGCCTTTTTTAAGAGTATTTTCATTCGTCATGTAATTGTAGCTAATACCACCTACATATTCATCCATTATTTTTTGAAGCCTTTGTAAACCTTGGATTGGGGAAATATAGCTCGGTGATACCGTTCCACCAGTTATTTCATTTCTTCCAACTGTATAATTTTCTAAAGGTTTATAAATAACTTCTCTAAAATCATCACATTGTTTATCACTTACTTTAATATCGTTTGCCTTTTGATCTTCTATATATTTAACAGCAGCTTTTGCAGCTAATCTTCCCTCAGTAAAAGATCCAGATGAGAATTTATGTGCGCTTCCACCTACTGTATCTCCAGCTCCGAATAAACCTTGAATTGTTGTCATTCTGTTATATCCCCAGAAATATTCTGGTGGAGATAAATCTTCTGGTCCGCTTACCCACGCTCCTGAACATGTGGCATGAGAACCCATTACATACGGCTCCGATGTTGTTAATTCAGGGTTTGTGTATTTTGGATCAATATTTTGAGAAGCCCATACAACTGCCTGTCCAACTGTCATACCTAAGAAATTTTCCCAACCCACTGTTTCTAAGTGTGGATCTTGAAATGCTTCTTTCGTCACCATATGAATTGGTCCACCACCAGCCATTGTTTCTTGTATAAAAGCATGGTTACGTAAACATGTAGGAGTGGGGTGATGATCAATATACTCTCCAACTAATTCTTTTGTTTTTTCGTACCATTTTTTCTCATAATTTTCACCGTTCGCATTTTGCGTGTATGTTTTTAAATGTAAGAAGTAGGCACCAACTGGACCATAACCATCCTTAAATCTGCAAAGAACAATTCTATTCTCCATTTGGGTCATTTTAGCTCCAGCAGCAATAGGTAATGCATATGCTGACCCATTACTCCATGGAGCATACCAAGTTCTTCCCATTCCCTCACCTACAGCTCTAGGTTTGAAAATATGTGAAGCGCCTCCAGCAGCAACAATAACTGTTTTTGATTTGAATACGTGGTAGTCACCTGTTCTCATATTAAATCCAACTGCCCCTCCAACTCTATTTTCATTATTTTCGTCCATTAATAGATGGGTAATCATTATTCTGTTGTAAATTTTATCTGCTGATTTTTTTGCTGCCTCTGCAACAATTGGTTTATAACTTTCACCATGTATCATTATTTGCCATTTACCCTCTCTTTGGTATCGACCTGTCTCTTTATTTTTCATCATTGGCAAACCCCATTCATCAAACATATGAACAGTTGAATCTACGTGACGGGCCATGTCATATCCTAAATCTTCTCTGACCAATCCCATTAAATCATTTCTTGCATATCTTACATGGTCTTCAGGTTGATTTTCACCCCATTGCATTCCCATGTAGCAGTTGATTGCATATAAACCTTGAGCAACCGCACCGCTTCTATCTATATTTGCTTTTTCAACACAAACTATTTTTAGATCTCTACCCCAATGTCTAGCCTCGAAAGTTGCACCAGTTCCAGCCATTCCTCCACCAACAACTAAAACATCGCAATTTTCTACTATAGTTTTTCTAGCCATTAATAATAAACTCCTTTTTTAAAAGCACTCTTATCTACTTTTGGTAATTCTTTATTTGTATTTAATCCCTCTGGCTCTGAATATAATATTTGAGAATTAATTTCTCCTTGATTGGGCTTATCTCCTTCAGCTAATTTTGGAATAAATTTACCCCAAGGCTTAGTAGTTATTGGCGACACAAAATTCTTTTCAGTTCCATTTCTAAATTTTATTCTCCAAGAAATAGTTCCTTTTTCCTCTTCTCTTCTAACTCTTACACTATGACCCATTGGAGCAAAATCTGCATAACCTCTAACATCGATCGCATGGTTTGGACAAGCTTTAACACATGAGTAACATTCCCAACAAAAGTTTGGTTCAATATTTTTTGCTCTTCTTATAGTTTCATCGATATGCATAATATCTGATGGACAAATATCCACACAGTGACCACAGCCATCGCATCTAGTCATGTACACAAAAGTTGACATAATTTATATTTTCTCCTTTAAGTTCTGTATCATATTAATAATGTTTTGGCTCTTCTCTTTTTATACCTAGGCCAAATTGCTCTGGAGCGTCAGCTTCAGGTGGAAGATTATCTCTAGATCCATCAGCTTCAGCTAAATTTTTTTGTAAAGCGGCTCCAGGTTTGTAAAACATATGAGCAAATTTAGACCAATATACACCACCAAATAAAACTAAATTTGCAACTATAAATAATCCTAAAAATACAAAATCATCCCATCTACCTTGTAAGTTTAAAGATTGAAGATATGACCAAATTAATCCAAATAGCGAGGATGCGATCAAAGCAAGCACAAACAGGTCTGCTTGGATTATTCTATACCAAGGTTGAGCTTCGGAATAGACATCAACTCTTAAAAAAAACCAAAACCAACCTCCACCTAGAACTGTTAAAGCCGCACCAACATGCCAAATGATTGGCCAAAAAGCAGGTGTTACTGAATTTGAAGAAGTATAAAAAAATATCATCACAACTGATCCAACCCAAAACATAATTGTTCCATACATTCCCATTACATGTGCCAATCTTCTTTTACCTGCCCCAAGCTCAGAAGTAGTTGCTATATCGCTTGCAATAGTTTTAGATATTACTGATATTCTTTCAGAAGAAGTTAATTCTTTTTTAGCTGACAATTTTGCTTTTTTTGCATTTTGGAAAAAATATTTAACATTTTTTTTATGGATAATATCCATAACAGTCCCCACTAGTATTAAAATACCCATAAGTATTACGAATGATTGCATTAAAATAGCTGGTACACTCTCGGATAAAATAAAAAATGGGTTTGTTGAAATCATTATGATGTTCCTTCCGCAATTGGATTCTTAGTATACTTATTATAATAGATCAACTACGATAAAGTGACATTTTAGCACTGGTATATTGTTAAAAATTTATTTTTTACGCCGATAATGCTGTTTTGAAGGTATAACTCCCCTAACACCTCCTTGCGGGTTATCCACATCATTTTTTCTTCTTGGAATTAAATGTATATGGCAATGCATTATTGATTGCCCTGATACTTTACCTGAATTTGAGCCAATATTAAAACCCTCTACAGTCGGATCAAGCTCCTGAATTTTATTTCTCATTTTCTTTATTAGCTTATTGCAGGATGAAACTTCTTCCTCTGACATATCAAAATAGTTTTCAACATGTCTCTTTGGAATTATTAGCGCATGATATTTTGAAACTGGATAAGAATCAAAAGTAGAAAAGGCTAAATTATTTTCAAATATGTAATCACTTGATGGAATATTACAAAAAAGACATGGATTATTTGGATCTCTCATTAATTATATTTATATATATTTTTGCTGGACTCACTTTTAAAGGTTTGAAAAATTTTATTAAACGTTTCTTTGCTTTTTCTTTTCCAATTATAACCATCAATAAAATTTACAGATACAACACCTTTTCCTGATCCAACTAATATAATTTCTTCGAACTGCTCAATATCCTTTAGGTAAATATCCTTTTTAATAATACGAAATTTTTTTTCATAAAACTTTATATTTGTTCCTTTATAGTAATTTGATTTTGGCGAGTAAATTTTCTTTTTAGAAACAAATAAAAGATTTGAAGTTCCAGTTTCAAGAATTTTATTATTTACGTATAAGGCAATATCCTGTTTAGATGTATTCATTTTTGAAAAAAATTCTAATATTTTTTTATACTTTAGATTTTTATACTCAGGTTTTACTCTCTCATAATTTACTAATTTTAAACTAAAGTTACTTTTTGGTATTATTCTTTTTCTAATAGAAATGGATATAATTCTTTTATTTAAAGCGACTCTTAGTAAATGATTGTAGGAAATTTTTTTATTAATATTTTTTTTAATTAAATTAAGAATAATATTTTTAATATTATCCTCACTTATTTTATAAGCTTTTAATGATTTAATTAAATTTTTAATATGTGATTTAAAAAAAAGAATTTTTGGTGGTTTGCTGTATATCCACATTGTAGTAAAGACACCATTTTTATTCCAAAGATCATTAAATTTAATCTCTTTAAGTGTGTTACGCTGATAGGATTTTTTTAATAAGTATTTTACCATTTTTCGTTAAAAAAGATTCTGGGTGAAATTGAAATCCATATATATTATCTTTAATGTTTTCAAAACCCATTGCAATACCAGTGTTTGAACATCTAATTGTTATTTCAAAATTTTTAGCTGAAAATGGCTCTTTTAACTTTAATGAGTGATATCTGCCTACTTTAAATTTTGAATTTTTTTGAAAGATTGACTTGTTATTTGTTACTTTAACTTCCGACTGATATCCGTGAAAGATATTTTTTTGTTGAATAATTTTAGCTTTTTCACAAAATAAAATTTGTTGATAACCTAGACATATTCCTATTATTTTTTTCTTTCCTTTAAATTTTTTATAAACCTTTGATGTGTTTGGATAATCTTTAGGAGATCCTGGACCTGGTGACAGAACTATTGTGTCAGATTTTTCAAGTAAGTTATTGTTTAATTCAAAATAATTTGTGCAAATAACTTTATCAAATTGCGAAAATTGATGAACAACGTTCCAAGTAAATGAGTCTTGATGATCAATTATATATATCATTTAAATAATTCTAATAATGATTTTGCTTTTATAAAATTCTCATTAAATTCTTTTTTTGCTGCACTGTCTAAAACTACACCTGATGCTGCAGAAATTTCTGATTGTTTTTTAAAGTTTAAGATAGATCTTATAATTATATTAAATCTCATATTCTCATTGAATTTAATAAAACCAAAACTCCCAGTAAAAATATTTCTGTCTTCTCTTTCCTGAGAATTTAATAATTGTAATGTCTTAATTTTTGGACATCCAATAACAGATCCACCAGGCATCATAGCAGTTATTATTTCTTTTACAGAAATATTTTTTTTTATTTTACCCGCAATACTTGTTACATAGTGATAAAGATGCTTATATTCTTCTACATACTTTTCCTTTTTAATCTTTACAGTTCCAGGTTTGCAAATTCTTGATAAATCATTTCTTTCAAGATCAACGATCATATTATGTTCTTTAGTTTCTTTATTATTGTTTCTAAAATATTTTAAAGCCTTTAATTTATTGTAAAATTTACTCTTTTTTAGCGTTCCCGCTATGGGTTTAGTAATGATCGAGTTGCCTTTTCTATAAATCAATGTTTCTGGAGAACAACTAACTATTGAATAATCTTTATCTCTTATCATGAATGACTCTGGAGATGAATTAATTTTCATAAGTTTCCAAAAGAAATTTACAGGATTTATCTCGGATTTATTTTTGTATTTAGTGCATATTTTTATTTGATAAGTTTGTCCTTCACGTATTTTCTTTGAAAAAATATCAAATATTTTTTTATATTTTTTATAGCTAATATTTAATTTAAAGGGGCTTGAAATATTTGTTTTTTGAAATTGATAGTTAAAATTATGATTTTTTTTTGTTGAGTATATTTTAATTTTATCTCTTATTTTTATAATCGTTTCTGGTTTGTAAAACACTCCTTTGTAAAATTTTATATTTTTTTGATTTTTAATTTTTATTTTAAGCAAATTACAAAGTATCTCATAACCAAAAAAGCCAATGAAAATATCTGTTTCTTTTCTATATTTTTTTGTTGAAAAAGAATTTAAGAAATTTTCTATATTTCTATTGTTTATTATTATTTTTTTTGAAAAATCAGTAAATAAATCGTAACCGCCTTCAACTTTATAAATTATCAACGGCTTATTTGATTGATAAAGATTTTCTAAAAATGGACTAAATTTAAGTTTATGCTGTTTGAACTCTTTCAATTGATTTCTCTTTAATTGGTAAGTGTATCAAACCTGCAAAAATTGATAATGCGATAGAAACGTACCATGCGTAATCAAAATTTCCATTCATTTCATAAAAAACTCCTCCTAAATATGCCCCAAGAAAAGATCCAATCTGGTGACTTACAAAAACTATTCCATAAAGAAGACCAATGTGTTTTGTTCCAAATATATGACCTACTAAACCATTTGTTGGTGGGACGGTGGAAAGCCATAGAAGTCCAAAAGTAACTCCGAATACCACTGAGTTAAATATACTTGGTGGTAAATATAAAAAATATATTAGCGAAACACCTCTTAATAAATATATTGCACTTAATACTTTCTTTTTACTAAACTTAGTCGCAAGATAACCACTCCCCATAGTTCCTATCATATTGAAAACACCTACTAATGCTAAAATCATAGCTGCTGTCCAGTCTGGCATACCTCTATCCATCATGTATGTTGGTATATGGGTAGCAACTAAAGCTATGTGCCAGCCACAAACAAAAAACCCTAAGGTCAAAAATATAAAACTTTTATTATTAAATGCTTCTTTTAAGGCTTCATTTGCAGTTTGATTATTATTATCGTTACTTCCAACTGGAGTTTTAGGTGTATTTATAAATAAAGCTGTTATTAGACCTAATCCTAAAAGAAAACAAAAATATAAAATCGTTATTTCCCATCCAATTTCAATTAATGAATATCTCACAAGTAAAGGCGACACAAAAAAACCAAATGATCCTGCACAAGTGACAATGCCAGTAGCAATTGTTCTATTAGATGATGGAAAATGCTTTGCAACCACTGAAACTGGAATGCTTATAGCAGTTCCACCCAATCCAATTCCAATCAGAAGTCCTATGGTCAATGTAAAAAGATAACCTGTATTTAGCCCTGAATAAAAAAGGAAAAGCCCTGCTAAATAAAATAAAAAACCCACAAATATCGCAGTTGCTCCTCCATATCTATCAGTTATGAAACCAAATACCGGACTAAAAACTCCCCACATCAATAGTTGTAATCCAATTACAAAACCAAAATGAGAAATTGAAATATTTAGATCAGCATTAAAATCAAAAAAAAATAACCCGAATGTCTGTCTTATACCAAGAGATACAATAACAACTAATGAAGCTGCAATAAGTGTAATTAACGCTTTTTTTGTAGTAAAAAATTTTTCAGAACTCATTTAATGAATTTAAGCGATTTTCGCAAATCTTCAATTAAATCTTTTGGATCCTCAAGACCTATGTGTAATCTAACAATTTTTTCATCTTCTTTTATGTCTGAATAAACTCTATTTCCTCTCTCAGCTTTACTTTGATGAAGTGCTAAACTTTCAAAACCTCCCCAACTATAACCATAACCGAATAATTTAAGGGAATTTACAAATTTGATTACAGATTTTCTATCCTTAGTTTTTATTTTTAGACCCATTAAACCAGATGCTCCGGAGTAATATTTTTTCCATAACTTATAATTAAGAGATCCTTTTTTATAAGGATACAGAAGTTTAACTTTTTTATTTTTTGACAAAAATTCTGCAACCTTTCTAGCATTTTCTTGATGTTTATCTAATCTAACATCTAAGGTTCTTAATCCTCGTGTTATCAAGTAAGCATCATCAGGACCTAATCTTAAACCAATAATTTTTTGTGCTTTCTCTACATGTTTAAAAACTTTTCTATTTACTGCTAAGCTTCCACCCATTACATCCGAGTGTCCTGAGTAATATTTGGTTGCTGAAACTATTGACATATCAAATCCTAGTTTCATCGGTTTAAAAAAATATGGTGTTGCCCAAGTATTATCAATTGCAGTAAATACTTTCCTTTTTTTAGCAACAGATATTATTTTTGATAGATCTTGAAATTCAAACGAATTACTACCAGGGTTTTCAACGAAAATTAGTTTTGTTTTTTTGTTAATTATTTTATTTATAGATTTTAAATCATGAGGATTATAAAAAGTTGTCTTAATATTAAATTCTTTTAAAAAATCTTGAGTCAAAACTCTTGTTGGATTGTACACAGGGTCAGCAACAACAATCTCATCTCCAGGTCTTACAACACTAAAAATTGCTAAAAAAACTGAACCAAAACCAGTGGGTGTTAAAAAAACATGATAAGACTCCTCAAGTTTATTAAGTATTTTTTGCAATATATGTGTAGTTGGTGTTCCTTGTCTTCCATAATCAAAATGACCACCTCTAGGATCTTTTTTATATTTAGACTGAGTTCGTCTTATATCATTCATTGATTTAAAAATAATAGTAGACGCACGAACGACTGGTGGATTAACTGAATGATTATGGAAATCTTTAGCTGTATGTTTTAAAAATGTCTTAAACGATTTGCTCATAAAAAAATTGCTAAGTTGATTGGACAATGCTATATCCACCGAATAAGTCAATAAAATAGTAAAATTAAGGAGATTATGGGATATCCAAAAAAACACAGAGGCCGTAGAAAAATGGGCTCAAAAAAGAGAAGAGCTAGAAAAAAAAATAAGAAAAAGTAATTATAACTTAGAATAATGTTAAACAGGCTAAGACCAATATCGCTGGCTTGTTTTTTCCTGCCAGTTTTTACAGTTATCATCTCATACCTGATATCAATAAAGCTCAATTTAGTAGCTACATGCATTCCAAATTTTGAGGGCTGTACCTCGATCTCTAGAGTTGGACGATATGAGCCTGTAAAATTCTTTTTTAAACCAATGATGTATTTTTATGCTCTATCTATATTTTTTTTTTGGAATATTTTTTTGCAAGAAATTAAAATTATTAGAATTAAATCTAAATACTTAATTATTTTAACCTTTATAACGGTTATTTTTTTATGTTTATACATAACTTTTTTAGGTGAAAGTAAAGTTTATTCTTTTTTTAAAAGAATTGGCATTTATTTTTACATTCTGTCAATTGTAATACTTCAGTTTTCCTCAAATAAAATGTTAATTAAAAATAAAAAGAAGCTTTCAAAATTTTTTAATTATAAAATAGTCAAGTTCAATTTCTACTTATCGAGTTTTCTGGTTATCTCTGGTTTAATTTTGCTTCCAATATTAATAATTAAAATTGATACTTTTCCACAAATAAAAAATATAATCTCTTGGAACTATTTTTTATTAATACAATTATTTTTTTTATTATTTTTTTTTTCTTTAAAAAAATTAATTTATCCAACCTCCACCTAAACATCTCTCACCATATTCATCACTTTTATAAAAAACGCAAGCTTGTCCTGGGGAAATACCATATTCAGGTTTGTCTAATATTACACTGACGCTTTTGGCATTTGTTAAATTAACTTTTGCATCTAAAAGTTTGCCCGTTGATCTAACTTTAACTTTAATTTT